>JAFGKB010000102.1 GCA_016928755.1 Anaerolineae bacterium
GTGCGTTGCGCCTGGTTATTTTCAGCGGAATACAAGTGAGGTCTCCTTATGGACTTAGGACAGATACTTTACGAATTATTCTTTGATTACACATTACGCACCGTAGCCCTGGGGTCAGCCATCCTGGGACTGGTCAGCGGTGTGCTAGGTACATTCGCCGTCTTGCGTAAACAGAGCTTATTGGGGGATGCCATCTCTCACGCCGCACTACCAGGAGTAGCTATAGCTTTTCTCCTTACCGGTTCCAAGGAGCCAATCGTCCTGGTACTGGGGGCGGTGATAGCCGGCTGGATTGGAACCCTGTTTGTAATGCTGATCACCAAACACACCCGGATTAAACAAGATTCCGCCCTGGGAATTGTACTGGCCGTCTTCTTTGGTTTCGGGATGCTATTGTTGAGTTTTATCCAACGACTCCCCACCGCCAGCAAAGCCGGGTTGGATAAATTCCTCTTTGGTCAGGCCGCGACCCTGGTAGAGCAGGATGTCGCGACGATGGCAACCCTAGGGGGAGTCGCAGTCATCATCTTACTGCTCCTGTGGAAAGAATTTAAACTACTGAGCTTCGATCCCGACTTTGCCAGCAGTTTAGGCTACTCAGTCCGCTTCCTGGACATCTTGCTGACGACGCTGACGGTTATCGCTATCGTAGTCGGGCTGCAAACGGTGGGTGTCGTGTTGATGAGTGCTATGTTAGTGTCCCCGGCAGCCGCCGCGCGGCAATGGACACAACGACTGGACCGGATGGTGCTATTAGCCGGATTCTTTGGTGCGTTAGTAGGTTTACTAGGGGCCGTCACCAGCAGCCAAGTAGCGAAGTTGCCTACCGGGCCGGCTATTGTACTGTATATGAGTGTCATTGTATTACTGTCACTTTTAATGGCTCCAGAGCGGGGACTTATTGCCCAGGCTCGGACACGTCGTCGCCAGAAGGTGCAATTTGCCGCCGAAGCGTTGACCGTTCACTTGCTCCACCACGAGGGGACGCCAGAAGAGGAGCGCGAAAGCGCGCTAAGCCATATGGGTGAGCATATGCGCTGGGCGGAAGACTTCGCGCAAAAAGTGGCCCGGTGGTCGGTTACCAATGGTATGGTAACACGGGTTAACGGCCACTTGCAGTTAACGTCCTATGGGCGCGAAATTGCGCGCCGGGCAATGGTGAGAACGTAAAGAGAGGTTTAGCATATGACCCAGGTACAATTAGAGATTATTATGATCGCGTCGGTGGTAGCCGCCAGTTGTTCGATTATTGGCACTTTCCTGGTGTTACGCAAAATGGCGTTGATGAGTGATGCTATTAGCCACGCGATTTTATTCGGGATCGTGATTATGTTCTTCTTTATTGAGTCCACGGCGTCACTGCCAATGATTTTCGCGGCAACACTGACCGGGGTGCTGACCGTCTATATGGTAGAAGCTTTGGTACGTACCCGGTTAGTCAAGGAGGATGCCGCTATTGGGTTAGTCTTCCCCGCGCTCTTCTCCATTGGCGTAATCCTGATCAGCCGTTATGCCAGCAATATCCACCTGGATACAGACGCTGTATTGCTAGGGGAGTTAGCATTTACGCCATTTGACCGGTTGCTTATCGGGAGTGTGGATATTGGGCCAAAGGCGCTCTGGTTGGCCTTGATAGTGGGTATCGTAAATTTGCTCTTCGTGCTGCTATTTTACAAAGAACTTAAAATAGCCACTTTTGACGCCGGATTGTCTGCTGCCCTAGGCTTCTCCCCGGTCTTAATTCATTATGGGTTGATGACGCTGGTTTCCGTTACGGCGGTTAGCTCCTTTGAAGCAGTTGGCTCGGTGCTGGTGGTCGCATTGATGATTGCGCCGCCGGCTGCCGCTTACCTGCTCACCGACCGGTTACCGGCGATGATCGGGCTAGGAGCATTGTTAGGTGTGGCCTCCGCCGTCAGTGGTTATTTCTTGGCGCGTGCCGTGGATGGCTCCATCGCCGGCAGTATGGCAACGATGACAGGCGTGGTCTTCACATTAGTCCTGTTCCTGGCCCCGGAGCGGGGATTAATCAGTCGCTGGCTACGCCAGGAGCGGCAGAAGTGGCAATTCGCCGGGGAATTATTATTAGTGCACCTCTCCCACCATACCGGGCAACCCAATGAGAAAGATGAATGCAGCATCGACCATATGGCCCGGCATATGCAATGGGATCAGAACTTCAGCACCGGAGTTGTCAACTATGTGACCCGCAATGGCCTGGCGGAACGTAAAAACGGTGGGCAATGCCTGATGCTTACCGAAAAGGGAAAGGGTGTAGCGTATAACGTGATGATGAGATAAAAGAGTGAGATGTGAGGCGTGAGAGGTGATGCGGGAGCTAATCGGTTTTCTCTAGCACCAGTACATACTCATGCTTAAACACGTAGAACCCCCCGGCCAGGGCACGGTAACGCCACAGGCCCTCCCGGGTACGTTTGGCGCGAGTAACATCGAAATTCTTCACCACAATACTCTTCAAGTGGTAGCCTTGCTCCATTGCGGCCTGCATTAAATAGAAGCCAAGGGGGATCCACTCTCCCTTGGCATACTTATCCCCAATGACGACCACCAGATAACGACCAACCTCCAATACCGGTGTCACCTGAGCTACGACTTCTGTGAATCGCGCCACGAAATCATCTACTGAAGCCGCATTGGAGAGGTCGCGGGTATCCTCGCTAAACTGGATGATATCGTGATAGGGAGGATGGAGTAATACCAACTGGACTTGCTCAACACCTAGTTGCTGCAACAATGCTGCATAGTCCACGGTAGCACTATCCCCAACCACAATTTTGGAAGTGATACCATATGGATTAGGCTCCTGGGCCACCCGTTCCTCTGTGGACTGCGCCACACCGGCATTAAGCTCAATACCGATCCCATTACGTCCCAGACGGCGGCACTCGATAAGCGTGGTTCCACTGCCTAAGAAAGCATCCAGAACCCAATCCCCTTTCCGGGTATACCGCCACATCATCTGGCGCGGAATCTGCGGGATAAAATTACCCCAATAACCGGCAGTATGCGTCCCGCTGCTATCCCGGCGCGGGACGACCCACAAACTGTCGCTCCAGACCTCAGCGTAATCCTTCCAACGGTTGAGATTGATCTCATTAACGTCATTGGTACGAACTTCAAGTACTCCCCGCTGTAGACGCCGGAGATAGTAACGTGCCCGGTCCAAAGTGCGTGACGCCAGGATTTGGTCTAACTCTTCCAACAATATATCCCGGCGCAGCGCGAGGTTATCGTTGGTAGCTTCTAACACTAAAGTCTCGCCATCTTGGCCGGCCAATTCCTCACGAAAAGCCGTCACATATTCCCGTAAGCTATCAAGCAATGAAATCTCTAACGCCTCATCTAGCCATGTCACTAACCAGGTTTTATCCACAGAAACACACTCCTACATACAGTAAAAGTAATACCTATAGTTTAAGTGATTTCGGTAAGACTACAAAAGTCTTCACTGACATAGACCTATTATAAGGTGTAAATCCTGCTGAATACACAGGTAAACCAAGACTTTTGTAGTCTAGCTTCTCCGCTATAATCGTTTCTAAATCTATTGTGCTAAAACATGAGGAGAATAAACTATGCCGAAAGTCGCGCCATATGGCACCTGGGAATCCCCGATAACGGCTGAATTAATTGCATCTCAGAGTATCCGTCCTGAAGTGGGACTCGTTGACGGGGAGGATATTTACTGGACAGAGCGCAGGCCCACCGAAGGAGGGCGCGTCGCCATCGTCAAATACACGCCGGAGGGCCAGATCTATGATGTAATAGCACCACCCTTTAACGCCCGCTCCCGGGTGCATGAGTACGGCGGGGGAGCTTTTACCATCCACCAGGGTAACCTCTACTTCACTAACTGCGCCGACCAACGCATTTACTACGTGCAACCAGGTCAGCCCCCCACGCCTCTGACCCCGGAAGGGCCACTACGTTATGCCGATCTCACCGGTGACCCGGTGCACCGGCGACTTCTCTGCATCCGTGAGGCCCATAGCGACGGTGGCGAACCCGTGAATACCATCACGGCTATTGATACCCAGACCGGAGAACAACAAGTTTTGGCCTCTGGAAATGATTTCTATGCCACACCGCGCCTCAGTCCTAAGGGTGACCAACTGGTATGGCTTACCTGGGACCACCCCTATATGCCCTGGGACAGCACTGAGTTATGGCTGGCAGATGTGACACCCCAGGGCACATTGGCCAACTCACGCAAGATTGCCGGGGGGCCGGGTGAATCCATTTTCCAGCCTGAATGGTCACCGGATGGTAAGTTACACTTTGTCTCTGATGCCAGTGGCTGGTGGAACCTCTATCGCCGGGACGGAGAGGAAATCACGCCCTTGTACCCGATGGCGGCGGAGTTTGGCATTCCCCAATGGGTTTTCCGTATGAGCCACTATGCCTTTATTGGGGTAAACCGTATCTTGTGTAGCTATACCCAAGATGGACTGTGGTACCTGGCAGAGCTGAACACCGCGACGGGCGAATTTTCCCCTATCCCGGTACCTTACACCGCTATTTATGACGTGCAAACCGGGCCGGGGTTTGCGATTTTCCAGGGAGCTTCTCCCACTCTGGAAAAGGCTATTATCAAACTCGATATTCGCAGTGGAAAGAGCGAAATACTCAAACGTTCCAGCGAAGTCGAGATAAAGAACAACTATATTTCCCAACCAGAGGCGGTGAGTTTTCCTACAGCGGGCAACCACACAGCCTATGGCTTTTACTACCCGCCACACAACGCAGATTATGCTGCTCTCGAAGACGAACTTCCCCCCCTTATCGTTTTGAGCCACAGCGGGCCGACCTCCGCAACCGCGACAGACCTCGACCTGCAAGTCCAATATTGGACCAGCCGGGGCTTCGCAGTCCTAGATGTCAATTACCGGGGGAGTACCGGCTATGGGAGAGCATACCGGGAACAACTTAACGGGCAATGGGGTGTGGTGGATGTGGAGGATTGCATCAACGGTGCGCGCTACCTGGTGGAACAGGGATGGGTGGATGGCGACCGGCTGATTATCCGGGGACACAGTGCCGGGGGATATACGACATTGTGTGCACTGACCTTCCATAATATATTTAAAGCCGGGGCCAGTTATGCCGGGATTGCAGATATGGAGGCTATAGCACAAGAGAGCCATAAGTTTGAAGCCCATTATATGGATACCCTGATCGGACCTTATCCAGAACATGCCGGACTCTATCGCGAACGCTCGCCCATTTACCATATAGAAGGGCTGAATTGCCCTGTAATTTTCTTCCAGGGACTACAGGATCCGGTGGTACCACCAGCACAAGCACAAAAGATGGCGCAAGTCCTGCGGGATAAAGGTATCCCGGTACAGTATATCGCTTTTGAGAATGAGGGGCACAGCCTGCGCAGTGCGGAGAACCTGAAAC
>JAFGKB010000103.1 GCA_016928755.1 Anaerolineae bacterium
GAATGACGTGTTTCTTGACGCCGTTCGGAATGCCAAGGACAGCGAGTGTAGCCAGAACATCTTTACAAGTCAATCGGATAGTACCCAAACTCCTCGACCGCGTCACGCATTGCGATTAAGTTCTCCGGCGGCACATCCCCTTGTACGTTGTGAATCGGGGCTAACAGGAAGCCACCACCGGGAGCCAGGTCCTTAATGCGTAGCCGAACCTCTTGCCGTACATCCTCCGGTGTACCAAAGGGCAACACTTGTTGCGTATCAATCGCACCATGAAAGGTAAGCCGGTCCCCAATATGGGCCTTCAACCCGGCCGTATCCATTTCGGCTGCACTAACCTGGACAGGGTCAAGTACATCAATCCCCATATCGGCCCACGGCTTCATAAAGGCCTTCACACTGCCGCATGAGTGGAGCATTACCTTCCCGTTAGGATTCTGCGCCAATAGTTCGGCTTTGGCAATATCCCATACTGTCTTCAAGTGAGGGGCTACCAACTTTTTGAACATGCGTGGGGAGATTAGTGGGCCGTTCTGGGACCCCATATCCTCACCGCTTAGGCGGAGCACATCAATATACTTTCCCACAACTTTCAGCGCGTTGCGGTCACGTTGGGCCTGGATCTCGGCAATCTTCGCCATTAGTTTAGTAGCAAACTCTTTATTGATAGCCAGGTCCATATACCACTCTTCCATACCCCGCATATAGGTAGCCAACTCAAAGACAGCCCCACCGATTTTGGTCATAATGGCAAAGTCGGTATTCTCACGTACATCGCGGAACATCTCCAACGCGCCATCCTTAACCTCTTCCGGTTCAGGCCAGGGGAAGTGATCTAAATCTTCAACAGTCGCACCGGCCAACGGGTGCTTGGAGATTTCAAAGTAGTAAGTACCATCAGGTCGTGGTACCTTGGTCCATTCACAGTACCATTCGTCAATAAAGGCGACTTTAGGATCATCCGGCTTAGGGGGGATATTGGGGGCCTTGTTCAAAGGATTAGATAAGCGGATAACATCCAACCCGTACTTATCGGCGACAATGGGATGAATGGCCACATCGGTCCACCGCCCAACTTTAGGGTTATCCCCTTCAATTTCAATCCCCATATATTTCTTAAGATTGGCATAAGCATCCACTGTGATCGTCATACTGATTGGAACACGATCCGGCTCACGGTGTTCCAAGGCTGTCAGTACACGCTCACGACGACTCATCGTTTTTTTACCCATTTTAAACCTCCTTGTGAAGTTATAAATCTAAGCTACACAATCTTATTTACCTTAAAAGTAAAATACTTCTCTTTACCTTCCAGGAAGCTGCATTTATTAAGTGGCTGATCTGTATCGGCTAGTTTTTAGCTTCCTGGAAGGTGTAGAACTCTCACCCTCTATGGTTATGTTGGAAGTCTGCAATCTGCTTGTAGACACCATTCTGGGCCATTGAGTGGTAGATATTCCGGTAGATATCGAAGACCTCGTTATAGACCAGGTGATTGCTGTTATCTGGCTCGTATTGAGCCTCAATACGAACCATTTGCTCAACGCCCTCTTCAACAGAGTTAAAAACGCCGGCACCCACACCACCTAAAATAGCAGCACCTAATACTGTGGCTTCACCTATCGCCAGTTTGGAGACCGGCTTACCGTAAATATCGGCCTGCATCTGGTTCCAAAGCGTGGATTTGGTACCCCCACCCGTAATGCGAACCTCTTTCAATTCCAGCCCCAATCCCTCGAAGGATTCCAAAATCTCGCGGGTTTCTAAGCTGATGCCTTCCATAACGGCACGGGCCATACAACCATAGTCATGGGCCAATGTCAGACCAACAAAGGAGCCTTTTGCATAAGGATCCCAATTAGGTGCACTGGCACCGGCCAGATAGGGGATATAGAACAAGCCCCGGCTGCCGACCGGTGTCTTGGAAACCTGGTTATTAATAAGCTCGTAAGGATCAATACCACTGTGTTGGCCCAGGGCTACTTCTAGGTTAGCCAAGGTATCACGGAACCAGCGATAGGATGCCCCGGCAGCATTCTGCAAGCCCTCACATTCCCATTTGCCAGGGTAGGCATGGGCAGAACAAGGCATCTTCATTTGGGGGTCTTTAAGGGGTTTGTCCATAAAGCAGAGGCTCACGCCGGCCGTACCCAAGGTCACCTCACAAAGGCCGTCGGCGATTACGCCGGCACCGATGCCCGCGCACTGTTGGTCCCCACCACCGGTCACCAAGGGTGTACCTTCGGCCAGACCGGTCAACTCGGCGGCTTCTTTGGTAATGCGTCCCACCATTTTGGCAGAGGGCACCAGGTCAGGTAACTGGTCGCTGTTGAGTTGCGCATCGTTAATGAGTTCCTGGGACCACTTGAAGGTCTCGATCTCCATTAAGCCCTGCAAGGAACCATTGGACCAATCTTCTGGGTAGCCATCAGCGCCTAGACGGTGGAGGATAAATTCTTGGGTTAGCAAGAATTTGTTCGTCTTTTCGTAGATTTCGGGTTCGTTATTACGGATCCAGAGAATCGTGGGAAAGGCCCAGACTGCTGCAATAGGTAATCCCGTGATGTCATAGTATTTCTCTGCACTGATAACATCACGAATCCAGTCACATTCAACAGTTGCTCGGCTGTCCTGCCAGGAAATTGCTTTACGTAGCGGGCGACAATCTTTATCGACCGGTACCATTGTACAGCGCTGCGTTGAAAGGCCCATCGCGGCGATGTCCTTGGGATCAACCCCGGACTTTGCGATTGCGGATTTTAATGCCGCACACGAGGATTGGAACAACATCTCGGCGTCCTGGTCTACCCATCCGGGGACAGGGAACTCGCATTTGTATTCCCGGTAGTCTTCGCCCATAATATTACCATCTAGATCGAAAACCATAGCCTTGGTCCCTGTTGTGCCATTGTCAATACCGCACAGATACTTAGCCATTTCTATTTCTCCTTATTGAGTGATTAAAACCAATAAATTAGGAAAACACATCAACCGGTCTCGTTATTAGCTCTGATTTACCTCCTCCTAACTAACTGAAATATTGTACGCAATGATGAATGCATATTTATCACAAGTCTTAGTTTAGCTGATGATACTTAAGACTTTTTTAGTCTTGACGACTCAGGCTGGCAATATCTGGCTTAAGCGCTCGATAACAAAATCCGGCTCTACATCCGAGGCCAAAAGGCGTTCGGGGGTTGTGGCCCCGGTAAGGGTCAATGTTGTCGCCATCCCTGCTTGCTTGCCCATTAATATATCTGTGGCCAGGCGGTCCCCGGTCATCATGCAATTAGCCGCCTCCACTCCTAGCATCTCCAAAGCCGTTTGGGCCATAATCATCGAAGGCTTCCCGACGATAATTTCAACGGAAGTTTCGGTACACGCCTCAATCGCTGCAATAATCGACGCCGCATCTGGCTCACCCCCACCCGCCACCGGGCAGTAACGGTCCGCATTAGTGGCAATAAAGCGCGCCCCGGCACGAATCGCATTGAATGCTATCTGGAGCTTATGGTATACAAAGGTACGATCAAAACTGGCAATCACAAAATCTATCGCTCCCGCATCATCACTGATAACAAAACCAGCTTCGGCTAATTCATCGTGGAGCGGCTGTTCCCCGATAGGGAAAACTACTGCTCCGGGAACTTGTTTGAGTAGATAATTTACCAGTACATTTGTCGAATTGATCACCTGACCAATTCCAGTAGGGATACCTAAACCAGTTAACTTATCCGCCGTCGTCTGCCGGGAGCGAGTCGGGTTATTAGAGACAAAAGCGATAGCGCGTTTCTCGGCGCGTAAGGTCTCAATAGTTTCCTTAGCCCCAGGTAATAGTTTATTGCTTAAATAGACAGTACCATCCAAATCAAAAATGTAGCCATCATAAAGTCGTGTTGGTAAAGCGAACTCCATTTGTCTAAAAAATACCTCTCTAAATTTTTTTACTCTATCATTCACCTGTAGTTTTGTAAGTCTAAGCGATATGCACCTCAATGCCCAGACTTTCCAAATCATGGCGGTAATGTTTATCAATACCATTATCTACAACTAAAGCATCCACATCCTTAATAGGAACTGTTACAGAATCGGCAACTACACCCATCTTGGTATGGTCAGCCACCACAATGACCTTACCGTGGGTCCGTTGGATCATCGTTCGGGCGACCTCAGCTTCTTCCAAACTGGGTGTTGTAAGACCATATTTAACACTGATGCCGTCTATACCAATAAAACACTTGCTGGCATAAAGCCATTGCAGGGAACTGACCGCAAGCGGCCCTACAAAGGAGTGAGAAGTCTCACGGTATGCGCCCCCCACAACGACTAATTCCGATTTTCCACCATGACACTCGGCTATTGCGCCGGCGTTACAAGTAACGACCCGGACATCGCGCCATAACAGGTGACGGAATATTTGTAGTGTAGTAGAGCCGCTGTTAATAAAAACCGTCTCGCCGGGTTCTACTAAATCCGCCGCCACCCGGCCGATTCTGACCTTCTCTTCCAGGCAGCTCTTATATTTAACCGTAAAAAGGGATTCGGTGCGTAAGCGGCGACTGAACATGGCGCCGCCGTGAGTGCGTTCCAGCAGGCCATCTTGTTCTAACTGTTCAAGATCGCGACGAATGGTAATGTCTGAGACATTTAAAGCTTCGCTTAGTTCTGAAACACGAACTATGCCGGATCTCTCAAGAATATTAAGGATAAGCTCGTGCCGTTCAGCGGGGATTAAGCGGGAGGCCACATCTAGCTCCTCTTAATGATTGTTTTTTAATCAATAACGTTCAATAATGAACATTATGAGTTCAATTATATAAAATCACAGGGCTAATGTCAAGTTTTTGAACAAATTTAATCATTCCTTATATTGACATGCCATACGGCTGTGCTATGCTTTCATACTATGGCACTATCCCAGGAACTACAGCAGTATATGCAATTCTACCAACAAGTAGCCCTACGACGGCTCTTAGAATGGTTTGCTTCCCATGCCCGTGATTTACCGTGGCGCTATAACCGTACACCTTACAGAGTATGGGTTTCTGAAGTGATGCTCCAACAAACCCAGGTGGAGACAGTGCATGATTATTATCTGCGCTTTATGGACCGTTTTCCCACTATAGAATCCTTGGCCGCCGCAAATCTTGAGGAAGTCCTCAAAATGTGGGAAGGACTGGGCTATTATAGCCGCGCCCGCTCTCTCCATCGTGCAGCACAGGAAATAGTGCAAGCTATCCGTGAAAACAGATCCGCCGGTCTTTATGAGCAAAAATTACCGGCAGACGTCAATGCGCTGCGTGAATTGCCGGGTATCGGAGCCTATACAGCCGGGGCCATTGCCAGTATTGCGTTTAACATCCCCACACCGGCCATTGATGGCAATGTGCGGCGGGTATTGTCTAGGGTATTAGCCCTTAAATCTCCTACTCAGAAAGAATTGGAAGCAGCCGTGACTTTATGGCTGCCAAGAGAAGCCCCCGGCACTTTTAACGAAGCGCTGATGGAACTAGGGGCAGTAGTCTGCCGTCCAAAATCCCCACGCTGCCGGCTCTGTCCTTGGATGACGTTATGCCGTGCCCAGGAGGCCGGACAACAAGAGGCTTACCCGGCCCCCAAACCGAAGAAGACCATTCCCCACTATGATGTGGCTGCGGCTATTACCTTGCAGCCGGATGGACAAATCCTGGTGGCACAACGACGTCAAGAGGATATGTTGGGCGGGATGTGGGAGTTTCCCGGCGGGAAACGCAAAGATGGGGAAACGATACAGGCAGCGCTCCAACGGGAGTTAATGGAAGAGATGGGCATTGAGATTGCGGTTGGAGAGCACTTGATTACAGTCCGCCACGCCTACACTCACTTCCGCATTACGTTATATGCTTTTATCTGCGCTCTGGTTCGAGGTGAGCCACGCTGCATAGAGTGCGCCGATTTTCGCTGGATAACTGTGGCGGACCTTGATGACCTGCCGATGGCCGTCACCGACCGCAAGATAGCACAAGCTGTAAAGAGGTATATGCAATAATTACCAGGACGCCCCGTGGACGAGGATTTAGAGCCAGAAAAGATTTGGAAGTCGGGGGTCAGATTACGACAATTCCGGCCAATCAGGATGGGGAGCACCTGCGCCATCCCGTAGTACTCTTAGCATCTCAGCGTGAATTAGGCCATTACTGGCAAGTAATTCGGCACCGGACAGCAGACCAGGCGTAACGTCGCCGGAGAAGTCTGATACACGGCCACCGGCTTCGGTTACCAATAGAATACCGGCGGCCAAATCCCAGGGCTTGAGATTGAACTCCCAATAGCCATCAAATATGCCGCTGGCAACATAAGCCAAGTCAAGTGCCGCTGCCCCCACCCGGCGCACTCCCTGCGAACGCCGTAGAAAATTATCTAACTGTTGTGTGTTGTTATCGGCGAGTGTGCGCCGGTCATAGGGAAATCCGGTGGTCAATAATGCGCTTTCTAACGTAGGGACAGTGCTTACTCTAATTGTAGTGCCATTTCGAGTCGCTCCCATCCCCTGCGCCGCTGCGAAAGTCTCATTCCGCAACGGATCATAGATAACACCAATTTGTGGTTGACCGGCAATGACAAGGGCCATCGAAACACAGACATGGGGGAAACCATGTGCAAAGTTATTCGTTCCATCCAAAGGGTCAATAAGCCAAATCGGCGCATCTGTCCGCCAGGTATGTTCACCACTGCCCTCTTCCGCGTGGATGAGATGGCCGGGAAAGGTGGATTGTAGCTGTTCTACAATCAAAGATTCTGAGGCTAAATCGATCTCTGTAACAGGATTAACAGAGCCTTTTAATGTTATATTATGGCATTTGCCAAAGCCCGCACGTATAATACTCCCTGCCTCATGGGAAATGCGAATCGCAGTAGTCAAGATAGCAGACTTATCCATTAATTACCTTGTCCGGTCAGGGTCCCCCACCAGGCTTTCCAAAAAGGTTGCGGAGTTGGTGTGGGTGTCGGCAACGGTGTGGGTATCGGCACCGGCGTAATTGTGGGTGTTGGCAAAATCGGAATCACAAGCACATCGCCAGGCTGGGTCATTCTGGCCCGTTCGCGTGCCCATTGTTCCACATAAGCATCGCTCTGCACCCGGGTTAACTCAACTTGAAGCGTGGCCTGCTCCTCAAACACCTGCGTAACCATTGGCTCAAGCACGGCTAACTTTTTACGTAATGCCCGGTTTGTCGCTGCCGAACTAATAAACGCCGATACCAACAGAAAGATAACCACGGCCATCACGCCCCAAATAAACCATGAAAGCCGTTTAATAACAGGTTGTTCTTCTTGTGTTTTGGTAGATTTTTTAGCCATACCCTTTACCCACTGTAGTTCTTACAAGCTAGTATAGCATGCTATGCAGATAACTCCAATTACACTTATGTTTCAGAGCGCATTTGAATTGGTATCATTCCCCGGTACAATAAGACATAAACTCTACATGGAGGAGTTGTTAAACTATGTCTAAACCAGTTGTTGCCGCTATTATACTTGCCGCCGGAGGATCAGCCCGCTTTGGCGAGCCTAAGCAACTTTTAGATTGGCAGGGTCGCCCCTTGGTTACCCACACGGCCGATATTGCGTGGGCTGCCGGGCTACAGCCTACCGTTGTGGTCTTAGGTGCAAATGC
>JAFGKB010000104.1 GCA_016928755.1 Anaerolineae bacterium
CCGATTTACCTTGTAACAAGATGAAATTATGATAAAATCAACTTTATGAGGATCGATGTGTTGACCCTCTTCCCATCAATGTTCTTGGGGCCGCTGCAAGAGAGTATTCTCAAGCGGGCACAAGAACGCGGGTTGTTGGATATCATTCTGCACCAACTTCGAGATTACGCCTTTGACCGCCATCAGATGACAGATGATACACCCTATGGTGGCGGAGATGGTATGGTATTAAAGCCGGAACCTATCTATCGTGCGGTAACGACTATCCGAAATACCGAGAGTACACCCATTATCTTGCTTACACCACAGGGACAAGCTTTTAAACAGGAAACAGCTATTGAGTTAGCCCAGTATCCGAGTTTGTTCCTTATATGCGGGCATTACGAAGGTGTTGATGAGCGCATTCGCAAACACTTAGTAACGCATGAGTATTCAATTGGGGACTATGTTCTTACAGGTGGAGAGTTAGCAGCAATGGTGATTATAGATGCAATCGCTCGGTTTATTCCAGGGGTCTTGGGCGCGCAAAATGGCGCGCGTAACGATTCCTATGCCTCTGGATTGCTGGAAGGTCCCCAATATACGCGACCGGCAGTTTTTCAAGGGCGGGAAGTTCCCGGAGTACTACGTTCCGGCAACCACGCAGCTATTGAACGCTGGCAGTATGAACAAGCACTACACCGTACACAAGAACGTCGCCCAGACCTTCTAGAAGAAGCTACGCCAGACCATTAAAGCCAACCAGAGATCATAGTGCCAAACAACTAAAAGCCGGGGAGGCTTCTTTTACTTATATAAACCCCGTTTTTTAGGTGATTCCCATAAACAATAAGGTGAACCCAATGAACGATGAAGATGTATTATATAGAGATAGTGATAATGGGGGTGATTGTAATGTCGGAACCGGGGAATCAGAGCTAATTCAACAATTACAGCAGGGTGACCTCAAGGCTCTGGGGGTACTTTATGAGGAAAACAAGGGAATGGTATACCACACAGCCTTGGCCATAACCCACGATGAGCGGGCCGCCGAAGATATTCTCCAGGAATGCTTCGTCAGGCTCAATACTTATGCCAAGTCGGTGGACTCATCCCGACCGTTAAGGCCCTGGTTATACCGGGTGACAGTTAACCTCTCCTATGATTGGTCTAGCAAAAGACGCTGGTCCAAACCACTGGAAGATGTCATCGAGTGGCTGTCAGGGATTCCGGGGAGCTTTCCTGCGCCAGACCACAGTGCTGAGGAAAAAGAGACGGTACACCTGGTACGTGAAGTTATAGCCGACCTGCCGCATTCCCACAAGACCGTTATTGTGCTCTTCTATATGGAAAATCAGAAGGTCGAGGATATTGCAGAGATTCTGGAATTACCTGTGGGGACTGTTAAGTCACGTTTACATTATGCACGGAAGCGGCTGCGTGAAGCTCTCACCCAGCGACAGCGACCAGTACCAGAGATGGCTTATGAATTTACCTAATACAGAATTAAATTTAGATAGCCTGTTCAAAGAAGCTCTTAGCGTTTATGCTGAAACAATGCCACCCGAAGATGGATGGGAACAGATTGTAGCACAGTTACAAGCTGCACCCACCCCGTCACACTGGCGCAAGCTATGGGATTGGCTGCGCACCATCAGTCTCCCGCCACCCCTCGCCTTCACGATGCTCGCGCTCAATGGCCCAGAATTTTCAGGGTTTTGTTACCCGGCATTGTTTGTCAGCCCCACACCGCGACGGACGATTATGGAGATACGGTTAGCGCGCTGAGGGCCTAAGTGCAGCCAGCAACAGGTAAAACTACAGGAAAGGGGAATATATTCCAGTAGTTTATTTTAGGGTGCGTGATTGGGTCTACACAAACATGATTTGCATTTACAAAGCTCTGCCTGGGTCTAATACCATAGACCCAGGCGTTTTATTGCATCAGCCAAGACAGTTTTTTTAATGCAACTCTGTTACAACTGTTCCCTTACTGGTATAATATCAATTATGCAAAACACTAAATTAGCTAAGATTATCCGTCTGACAAGTCTGGGTTTAATATTCCTATTCATAAGCGCGTGTACACCTGACTCCACACCAACCGCCGAAGTCACCCTATCCCCTACATCAACTTCAACCCCCACGCCTATCCCCACCCCTACCGCAACACCGCTCCCGCCGGAAAAAGAGATTACAATCTGTATGCAAGAGGAACCGGAAAGCCTCTACCTATATGCTTATGCCACCACTGCGGCCCGCTATGTCCAAGAAGCCATTTATGATGGGCCGATAGACCGCCGGGGATATGATTACCAACCGGTAATACTTGAGGAATTACCCTCTATTAAGAACCAAGGGATTACGGTCCAAACCACGACTGTGAAAATCGGAGACGCTGTTATTGATGCCAATGGCGAACGCACACAGTTGGAAGAAGGGGTGTTGGTATTACCCGCCGGTTGCCAGACCCGAAATTGTGCCGCGCGGTTTACCGGGGAGACGGTGGAGATGGATCAGCAGGTCGTTACGTTCAGAATTAAAGAGGGTATTTTATGGGCAGATGGCGAGCCGGTGACGGCGGAGGATTCGGTCTATAGTTTTGAATTAGCCGCGCATATTGATACCCCCGGTGGCCCGAAATATCTAATCAGGCGTACCGGCTCCTACAAGGCTCTTGATTCCCAAACTGTTGTGTGGACGGGATTGCCGGGCTATGCGGACCGGATGTCTTTTATGAACTTTTTCACGCCGCTGCCCCGCCATTTATGGGAAACAGAGTTGGATTATGCCCCACCAGACCTTCTAAAGGCCGAGGCATCCAGCCGTACTCCGCTAGGCTGGGGAGCTTACGTGATAAAAGATTGGGTTCCAGGGGCATACATCGCCCTGGAAAAAAATCCTTTCTATTTCAGAGCGGCGGAGGATTTGCCATATGTGGACATAGTAACCTTCCGCTTTGTATCCGACCCCAGCATGGCAGTTGCCGAGTTAGTGTCCGGCAACTGTGATATCGTTACGGAAGATATTGCTTTAGATAGCCAGATTGAGCTATTGCTGAAGCTTGAAGAACAAGGTTTGGCAATCCCCTTATTTACGCCAGGGGAGTTATGGGAACATATAGACTTCGGGATTACGCCTAATGAGGATTATACACGGCCCGACTTCTTTGAGGATGTGCGCGTCCGCCAGGCGGTGGCTTACTGTCTTAATCGCCAGGCGATTGTCGATACGTATCTCTATGGCCAGGTTCCGGTTTTAGATAGCTATATTCCACCCACACATCCCTTATATGCAGGAGCAGCGATCACCCTATACCCTTATGACCCCGAAAAAGGACAGGCGTTATTGGAAGAAGCCGGTTGGCAAGATAAGAATGGGGACGGAGTTCGCGAAGCCTATGAGATCGAGGGGATTGTAGATACTGTGCCGCTGGCGTTTGAGTGGGGTTTTAGTTGTAACTTTGAAGAGCTCGAGATTCAGAGTGGTGAAGAGTTAACACCTACCGAACCTATCAGGACAGAAAAACAGCCCCCGCCCCTGTGCCTGCAATACGTGGAACAGCTACAACAGGATTTGGCAAGGTGCGGTATGGACGTAAGCCTAAAGAACTACCCCGCCCAGCAATGGTTTGAAGCCGGCAAAGAGGGCATTCTGTTTGGGCGACAATTCGATATAGGGTCCTTTGCCTGGCTCAATACCCTGGAGCCGCCTTGCACCCTCTATACCAGCAGCGAGATTCCGGCAGCAGGGAATAATTGGACCGGCCAAAATGCGACCGGCTACAGTAACAGGACATATGATGAAGTATGCAGGTTAGCCTCTGCGGCATGGTGGGGGACAGAGGCCTATATAGAGAGCCATAAAGAAGCGCAGCGGATACTCGCCAAAGAATTGCCCATGATCCCGCTTTTCCAACATCTTAAAATAACAGCCCTACGCCCCAATATCAGCGGCGTTGTTATGGATTCTACCGATAACGTACTCTGGAATATTGAGGCGTTTGACAAAGCGGTTAATGATTGACACGAATTATCGCCAGGGATTGGGCCAGTCTTTCACAGACTGGCCCAATTGTTTTAAGGGTCTGTAACAGAATAATTTCCCGTGCCAACGCCCCCGAGGCCGGGGGCTGAGAGCCACAACACAGGAAGTTATACTTTTCTCGACTCTAA
>JAFGKB010000105.1 GCA_016928755.1 Anaerolineae bacterium
CAGGTGCTGCGTGATTAAGAAATCAGGCGCACTTAAAAAAGTGTAATGCCCGGATTTTAGAGGGAGAAGACGGCTTATGCAATATTGTAACCGATGTGGTTTACCGGGGAATACACCCCATATTCAGTTTAATCATGAAGCTATATGCCAATTCTGTCAGGATATACCGACGGTAAACAAGTACCAGGAAGACAGAAAAAAGGCACTGTTACATTTTGAGACCCGGATGAAAGAAATAAGTTTAGGACATGGCCCACACTGTTTAGTATCCTGGAACGGTGGTCAGCATAATAGCTACCTTATCATGCGCTTAAAAGAAGAATACAACCTAGATATTGTAGCTTATACCTTAGACAATGGCTTCAATGCCACCTGGACGTTCGAGAGTATGCGGGCACTTTCCGAGAGTTTGGCCATAGACCATATCATCATTAAACCACGGTTCTCAATGCTTAAGCAACTGATCTTATCCAATATTGAGTCAGAGAGCACACTTAACCCAGATACTCTGACAAACGCAGGTATTTGCAGGTTATGTAAACTACTCATACGTAGTATTGGACTTCGATTAGCCTTGCAATACGGTGTCTCAACCATAATCTACGGTTGGCCCACTGAAATAGACGCAGCGGGGTATTTGCAGACAACGCCACAGAAGCTCCACCATACCTTGCAAAAGCAATTAACGCTGTTAGGAGAAACAACACAGCTCAGTAATTACCTGCTCGCACCGGAAGATATGAAAAGTCACTCTAAGTCAATTTATGAAACCTGGCCGCTGTCATTCCTAGATTATGATGAAAAAGCAACCCTCCAAAGGCTAAATACATTAGGCTGGCACGCACCGTACCCACCTGATAGCAGACAACCCTATTGTTGGCTCAAGGACTTTGCGAACTATATCACTATGCGACAAACCGGCTACAATCCTTACGCATTGGAAGTATCTCAACAGGTACGGCAAGGGCGTATCACGAGAGAAGAAGGGACGCAGCATTTACAATATAAGCCGTCCCCAGAAGTCATAGCGGCAACACAGGCTAAGTTAGGTATCTTTGAACGTATCAAGCTAGACCAAGATAGCGCTAACTTTGCTGGAGAGCACCTTTCCCGGCGAAATAATAACCTATACCCCACCGAGTACGAACATATTGAGGATTAGACGGGTTATCCTCTAACTTCTGGCGCAGATAGCGCACGTAAACACTTAGATAGCCGATTTCTTTCTCGTATTCTGGCCCCCAAATGCTCATAAGCAATTCCTTATGCGGCACAACACGCCCCTTTTGACTAACAAGATACAACAACAGCTTAGATTCAGTAGGTGTGAGGTCCAGAGTTTCGCCATCACGTTTAACCATACCCTCGGTTAAATCAATGTGCAAGCTACCATCATCATAAGTAGCGCGCCAGCCCCCGGCATTCGTTAAGTTCGTGCGCCGCAGCACGGTCCGAATTCGCGCCTTAAGCTCATCAAAATTACAAGGTTTAGTCAAATAATCATCAGCCCCAATAGAAAGCCCCCGCAGAATATCGGCTTGGCTAGATTTAGCCGTTAACATAACGATTGGGGTATCACAAATATTGCGTAAACGCTGGCAAGTCGTCCAGCCATCCATATCGGGCATCATAAGGTCCAAGATAATAACATCCGGGCGGGATTCATAGGCCACTCTTAAACCCTCTTTTCCATTATCCGCGGTGATGACTTTATAACCATCTCTTTCTAAACCCAGTTGTAAAAGTGTCACGAGTCCGGGATCATCATCAATGACTAAAATCTTCTCGACCACAACCTCCCTCCCTCCGATAGTTAAGTTACTATCACTCCATAAACCCTTCAAAATTTAGTAGTTGACACTCCCGCCAAAAACAAGTGCCAGCCCTTACTTAAAAAGCTCACTAACCAATTTCAAATATTCTATCCAAACCCACAGTTACCATTGTAGCATTTTTTCAGCTTTGTGTCCACTGGAAGGCGTCTCGAAATTGGTATTTCAACTTAAAGGGAAAAATCCCTGTTTTCCAGGCAAATCACGTTATAGTTTAATAATATTTTAATATTTGAAGGTATGAGGGCCGTGAATATAATATGAAATATTTCTTTAAATAAGTTTCAGGAGGCTAAAAAATTGCACTTAGACAAAAACACCCTTGTCTTAACACGACAAGGGCTAAAACCCGGCAAAATAGAGGGCTGATTTAATTGACCAGTCCGGTACCGTCCATATCGAAATAATACCCGCTTCCCCAGACTGTATGCAGGTAACGTGGAGCATCAGGGTCTTGCTCAATTTTCTTACGCAACCGGTAGATGTACTGCTTTACCAAATCAGGGTCCCCAAGACGTTCTGGCCCCCAAACCTGGAATAATATGGCATCTGCACTGAGGACTTTGCCAGGATGGCGGACTAACAGACGAATCACATCGAACTCTTTCGGTGTGAGATAGATTGGGGAACCATTCACTACCAGCTCGTGACGACTGCAATCCAACATTACGGATTCGGTAGGGAATAGAATCTCACCACTTTCCTGGGGATGCTCACCGGAGCGACGCAAAGCGGCCCATAAGCGCACAATAAGCTCGGAGCGGGAAAAAGGCTTAACAACATAGTCATCTGCGCCAGACTTAAAGCCTCTTACGACATCTTCTATTGTTCCCATAGCTGAGACGAAGATAATTGGTACATCTGTCATTTCACGCAGGCGACGGCAAACTTCAAAGCCATCGACCTCAGGCATCATCACATCTAGGAGTACCGCATCAGGATGGTTACGATAAGCAGCCCGCAACCCTGAAACAGCATCCGAAGCTAAGATAACACCAAAACCTTCTCGAGAGAGCATCAATTTGAATATCTCAAGGGTATCATCCTGGTCATCAATGACTAAAATATTAAACTTGTGGGACATAGCCCCTCCTCACAATAATACTTTTATAACCTACGCCCCAGTTTTTAGGAATTTCCTACTATTAATATTAACATAACGATTTTTGAAACGGGTTTGAATGTTTACTTAACCCGCTAAAAAAACATAGCACATAGGTATATGAGGCATGATACGCGGGGCATAACTCACGTTTTGCGCCCCACGTATCACAATAAGGCTTTTATAATGCCTGATTAAAAAAGTAGTTTAATGAAGTCGGAATTAGTAATGGGGCCAAAATACGTGGCAACATCTATAGCGGCTAAAGCGGCTGTCACAGCAGCCGTCTCATAAGGCACCCCAATGAGAAGGTCTGCCAATTCCTGCGTTTCATGCTCACCACCAAGAAAATCGCCATAGATTTGCACCCCATTTATTTTACCCTGGGCAACATCGATCCGGACATCGATCTCTCCAATAGGGAAACGGTGGCTCTTTTGAACATTGAACTTGGGAGATTTGCCAAAGTTCCACGTCCAAAGGTCATAACGGGCAGTCTTAATCTGGTGGATCTTCTCCCAGTCCTGGTCTGTGAGCACATATGAAGGAAAATCCGTATCTGTATTGAAGATGCCCTGTAACAACCGGTGTTTGAACTCCTGGATATCCATCCCGGTATCCAAGAACTCTTTGATGTTGGCAACCCGGCTGCGTACAGACTGTATGCCCTTCGATGCAATTTTCCCTTGTTGTACATTCAGCGCGGCGACAACATTTTCGAGGTTAGTATCAAAGAGTAAAGTCCCATGACTGAATATCCGGCTACCGGTTTTATATTGAGCGTTACCGGAAACTTTACGCTCAGCCACTAAAATATCGTTGCGCCCACTTAATTCTGCCGGTACACCTAAAGCACGGAGAACTTGCACAACGGGTTTAGTGAACGTCTCAAAGTCATTAAAGCTTCCG
>JAFGKB010000106.1 GCA_016928755.1 Anaerolineae bacterium
ACGGCTGTGGTCAATGCCCGGCTGTTCCAGGCAGTGGAGGATGAGCGCGGACGGCTGCAAGCTGTGATTGAATCTAGCCGTGATGGTATTATCTTCGTGGGGTTGGATATGCGGATTTTGGTTATGAACTCCCAGGCCTTGCATTTTTTGAAATTGGTGGGCACGCCTGATGACTGGGTGAATCTGTCTATGTCCTGCCTGGTGACCCAACTGCGGGATGAGTTCCCTGATGTTGCCCGCCTGATTGTTCGGGAATTGCGCAAGGCAAGTAAGGACCAAAGTGCCTCCCGTCGGGGGGAATTTGTTATCGGCAACCGTGCCTTGCAGTGGCTGCATTTGCCGGTGGTTGTCAGTTCGGCGGCGCTGGGCCGGCTCATCGTCTACCGGGATGTGACTGAGGAGCGGTTGTTAGAGCGAATGCGTGAGGATTTGACCCACTCGATGGTGCATGATTTGCGCAATCCTTTGACCGGGATTTACGGGGCGATAAAGCTCCTGGATCGGGTCTTGACTGCTGATGTTTTATCCCCTTCTCACCGGCAGATTTTCGACCTGATGCAAAGCTCCACCGAGCGGATGTTATCAATGGTCAATGCTATTCTAGATATCAGTAAACTGGAAAGTGGGCAGATGCCTATCGTCCAAAAGGCGGTTGCCTTGCCGGATCTGGCTCAGAAAGTCTTGGATTTGCAACTTTCCCTGGCCGCCGATAAGGACCTGCACCTGGAATTGGAGGTAGACCCAGATTTACCCCCGGTCTGGGTGGATTTGGAGCTTGTCCAGCGCGTGCTCCAGAACCTGGTGGGGAATGCTATTAAGTTTACCCCGGAGAATGGTGTTGTGCGTATCAATGCCCATAAGGACTTGGATAATCCCGGCAAGATACGGGTGCAGGTCATTGATACCGGTGAAGGTGTCCCCTCAGAAATTCAGGGGCGGCTATTTCAGAAGTTTGTCGCCGGGCAGCAGATTGGCCGGGGGAGTGGTTTGGGCTTGGCTTTCTGTCGTATGGTCTTGGAAGCGCATAAAGAGCGCATTTGGTTGGAGGATACTTCGGAGGCGGGTACCTCATTTTGCTTTACACTCCCGATAGTGTCAGAGGGGAACGCCTCCGAGATGGGGAGCTTAGTGTAACAGAGGTCTTATTAGCTTATCCTACTGGTTTCTTTTAAAAATAGTAGGTCTTGTTATGCGGCCGTATAACAAGACCTACTTTTATAAGGTGGAGATGATGTAAATCTGCCCCTCTACACCCACTACCGGGATTATTCAGCCGGTTGCTCCGGCGTCTCCGGTGCTTCGGCACCGGGTTCTCTTTCTAAATTTCCTATCAGATTTTGAATCTCTTCATTGACCTTTTGCAAGGCTTGAATCAACTTCGGCCGGGTTTCATTATAAGCTTTCTGACCGGCCTCACGAGCGGAGCGGGCCATTTTGTCGGCCTCGCTGCGTATTTTCTGAGCTTCTTCTGAGTGCGCAGCTTTGTTAATGGCATCCCCTAATGAATCCACCATCGACTCCAACCCAGATTCCAGGTCTTTGACGTGTTGGCGGGTGCTTTCATCTTCCCACAATGAGCTAAATGCATCTGCAATGCTTTCCCCCAAGTTCTTAAACTGTTCACCTACATCCTTCCAAGCTGCATCGGTTTGATGCTGGTAGGTCCCTTGTTCGGCCCCTTGGGTTTGTTGTTTCTCTTCAGTCATTTTGATTTCCCCCCTCTTACTTTTCTTACTCGGTGATTTGCATCCCTGTCATTGAGCGTAACTGCTGCTTTAAGGATGAGATCTGCTCATTAGTGCGTTCTATTTTCTCAAAGAGCGGTCTTTTGGCCTTAATACCTTCGCCGATCAGGTAAACGGCTGCTTCAGGCCGGTTCTTGGCTGCGCCCGATTCGACCAACATATCCAGGTGTTTGCGGGTATCGCCATCAACATGAACCCATACATGTTGGGTAACGGTCTGTGCCGTCGTGAATACCGCCTTGCCCAAAGATTCCAGGAACTTACCGGTTTGATCTAATACCTTATCAAAGTGCTCGGTGGTTTTAGATGTCTCCGCCCCGGTACTCTCTTCTTCCGGTGATTCTAGGACTTCTCCTTCGATAACAGTTTCTTCAGTCATAATATTATCTCCTTATCGTCATTTTAGACTTAAGTGCTGATTGCTTATAGCTCTTCTTCGGCGATGCCTTTATGAACTTCTTCGCGTAATTGTTCGCGGAGTTCTGCTATTTGCTGGGTGATAGACCCTACACGATCAAAAAGCGGTTGGTTGGCCTTGATGCCCTCGTTGATGAGGAATGCTGCGCTTTCAGAGCGACTCTTGGTAACTTCCGCCTCCACCAGCATATCCAGGTGTTCTAATGCCTCATCATTGATGCGTACCATGACCACATTACCACGCCCTTGCAGGGCCACACTTAGTGTTTCGCCGAAAGATTCCACCTGTTTCCACGCATCTTTTAGGGATGTGTTGCTCTGTTTCTTGGGTTCTTTCTTGGCCTCAGTGCCCTCAGTTGCTTCTGCCTGTGTTTTCTCCGGTTGAGGAACTTCTGTTACCTCTGCCTCAAAGATAGTTTCTTCACTCATTATTTGCCTCCTATATAATCTTTCCGTTTTTAACGTAAGTAAGCGTAATCGGCGTTTTTACTTTCGCCGTTATTTGTAATTGTATTACGTGTAATATTGTAATATGGTTTCATAGTTTTGTCAAGAGTTTCCGTAAAATTCGTAAAACAAGAGGCTCCAAAGGCATTTTTGCCTTTGGAGCCTCTTGTTTGTTAGTCTCTTGACCAGTTTTAGAGCCAGGAGTCTTTATCGTCAGGCTTGTCGAATTTATCCTCTAAGAAACGACCGTGAACCATAAGCTGTTGGGCGTTATCTTTGGAGAGTCGCCCGGCAATTGCTTCTAGTTCATCTTTGAGGACGATGAGTTGTTCCCGGAGCAGCTCGCGTGCGGTTTTGCCTTCTTGGAGGGGCTGGTTGTTGGCATAGTCTTTGGGGAGAATACGATAGTTGTTTAAAGCCTCCGGTAGGTATTCGGTGATGGTTTGGCGTATTGCATAGACATCCTGGTTCCCACTGGTAATATCCTCTATGCTTGGTAGTATGGTCGATATCAAGCGCTCGATATCTTCAACTAATGTCAC
This sequence comes from Anaerolineae bacterium, assembly GCA_016928755.1. Taxonomy (GTDB): domain Bacteria; phylum Chloroflexota; class Anaerolineae; order B4-G1; family SLSP01; genus JAFGKB01. The sequence goes on from JAFGKB010000106.1 coordinate 3,152, forward strand.
GATATCTTGGGGGAACTGCCCCTGGATTGAGGTCACGTGGTAGCGCATCTGTTTCTGTAGCCTCTCAATGGTAATCTCACCTGGAGAAATACCGGGTAGGGCACTGAGACTCTTGTCCGATGATGGGGGAAGTGCCTTGAGTTGCCTGAATGCCAGCCCGCCGCCTACTACACCGGCGATGGCGATCAGGATTCCGGGAATGAGACCTACGAACAAGGTGGTGATTAAGCCGGTTACCCCAAGAACTCCGGCAATCCCGATGCCGGCAACCGGGGCCAGCCAGGTGTTTTTTCCTCCCTCTCTCGCCCTGACAATCTCCGCGGCCACAAGCCCTGAGCGTTCCACATGGATGAGTCCCTTGAGCCAGTCCAGGAATTCGCTGTCTGTTGGCTCGGTTATCTGGGTTTCATTAAACAGGAACGCCTCCAAGGTTTTCATACGGGGAAGTGTTGGCGGTAAGGTTCCAGAGAGTGGATTATGGGATATATCCAGTGTTGTCAAGTTATCCAGGTTCCCGAAGGTGGGGGGGACATTGCCGCTGAATTCATTATTTGACAGATTCAACCGCACCAAGCGGACCAGATCGCCAATTGCCAAGGGGATTTCTCCGTTTAGTTGGTTGTTATGTAAATCTAGTTCCTGTAGTTTGAGCAGAATTCCTAGCCGTGGGGGGATGCGTCCCCGTAGATTATTGTCGGCTAGATTCAGGATGGTGAGTTCTTTTAAACTCCCTAGTCTTTCGGGAATACTGCCACGCAGGTCATTGCCGGATAGGTCCAAGTGAGTCAATTCAACAAGGTCCTTTAATGTTTCCGGTATAGTGCCGCTTAAATGGTTTTCCTTCAACGCCAGTCCGGTTATATGGCCTTTGCTGCAAGTCACACCATACCACGCGCAGGGAGAAGGTAGCTCTTCTTGCCCGTCGGTTGCTTGTGCTTCAGTAGCCTCGGCCCATCCTTTCTGGTTATGCCACTCCTTACCCTGAGTTGCGTTATATAACGCCAGCAGGGCTTCATATTCGTGTAGCGGAATTGAAGTCTCCATCATTGTCCTTCATCAGAATGTTACAACATTCTAGTTAGCCTTAATTAGAAGGTCACAACGCCTTCTGCATTATCCTCACCCACGCTGATTTTGCCATCAGAATCCACACTTAGTGCCAGATTCTCGGTCGCCTCGATGGCGGTTGCGCCACGTTCGCGGTCGAGATAGGTCTTGGCCTTCTGTACTTCGGTGGTCAATACATTGACCGTCTGCGCCATGTTATCCAAGGCTTGGAGCTTGAATTCCGAGATCATATCCATCGACTCGAAAACATTATTAAAGGCGACTTGGAGTTGTTCCATATTGACAGTTGAAGTAGTGGCCTGGCGGTGTATTTCCCCGGATTGGTTCTTCAACATCACCGATGTGGATTCTATAATATTGCTGGTTGTGGTATTTAAGGCGGTGACCTGGTCCAGTACCATTTTCTGATTCGTCAAGGCCTGGGCGACAATAATTGCAGTCCGCAAAGCTGAGACTGTAGTTGTGGTAGCCCGGTCTACGCCCTTAATAAGTTCCAGGTTGTTCTTGCGGACCATATCCAAGGCCAGATAGCCCTGGATGCTGACGGCCAATTGGGTTAACAGGTCTTGTTGTTTCTGGCGGATGTAGAAGAGCATATCTTCTTTTACGATACGGGCCTTTTCTGGGTTCTGGGTTTCGATCTCTGCTATGCGTGTTCCTAGTCCTGTGTCGAGTTGTTGGCATACATAAACATACTGTTGGAGACGTTGCATAATGTCCCACATATTAGCTTTTTCTTGCTCAATAGCCGCGTTATCCTTTCTCAGAGTGTCCTGCCCGTGGTAAAGTGCGTTGAGGATTGCATCAATCTGTTTCTGTGAAGACTGATACTTCTGGAAGTAGTTATTTACCTGGCTACCCCACGGGATAATGCCCAGGATTTTGCGCTTACTCTCCTCTTGTTGTGCCGGGTCTAGGTCGGTTACCGTCCGGCGCAGTTCCAGGAGTGCCTGGGATACCGGGCTTTCTTCGCTTAGGGCATTGACCGGACCTTCCAGCAACCGGTTGGATACATTAGCTGCTTCCCGGATTTCCTGGGTCCCCAGATTATGGATAGCTTGTACTTTGCCCTCAAAAGCCTCACTGTTAATCTCTGAACTGGTTACAATATCAACAAATTCTATGACCCGGCTGTCTAACTTCTGTACTGTGGCCTCGTCAAGTTTGACCATCCCATTAGCTTCTTCTTTCTTTACCGGTGCTACAGGTTGTGGTGGCGTAAGGGGTTCGGGTGGCGTCAATTCTATAGTCATTATCATGCCCTCCTTAAAAATAAAAATAGGTTTATTTAAGTTACGTAAAATCCCGATTGCTAGTTGTAAGCTTATTCTTTCTCCGGTCGTTTGATGTAAAGCCCCCGGCTTACAGTCTCGTCACCGGCAGTTACCGATACAGTCCCTATAACCACTTCGGCATAACTCCCTACCTCAATTTGGAAGTAGAGCGGGCCGGTCATTGGACCGCCTTGTACCTCATCATTCCAGGCATAAGTATATAGACAATTACCCCCGTGCCCGGCAGCAAAGATAGTAACGATCCATCCTTTTCCGTCTTCCGTGAATTCCCGTTTATCATCCCACGCCTCTAGCCAGAGCAACCCGCCTTCACAGCCCGGTGGAGGTGTTATCTCGACCTCCTCCGGTTCTGATGGCTGCGGTGTAAAAGTAGGGACCGGTGTGATTTCGGGTAATTTCTCTAAATCACGATTAATTTCCAACTTGTCGATCTGTATCCATCCTGCTACAATCTCACCTTCGTTTTTATCTTTCTTATCTTGGTCTCCTGTTTCCATGTGTGCATAGACCCATTCAGGAAAATCTGGATTGTAGCCGTCAAGCTCCAGTTTTGTCCCAATCGTCAATGGGTCGGTAATTCGCCACCAGGTTGTTGCACCGGGGCGTAACCCAACTCCTTCTGTAATCACAATTGCAGCAGCTAATGGTGTTGGTGTCGGTGTAATGGTCGGTGTCTTTGTGGGTCTAGGGGTTTCCGTTGGGGTGGGGCTAGGGGTGGCGGTCGGGGTATTTGTCGGTGTTGGGGTAGGGGTTTGTATCTGTGCCGGTTCTGGTGGTGTTGTCGCCGGTACACAGCCCGACGCGCTGATGACTAAGATAGAGATAACGACTAATACGAGCATTGATATGTAATGCTTTTTCTTAGAGAAGTTTATTTCTTGCATTTTCATGACCTTATATCCTTTAGTTTGCCCCATATTATACACTGTAAAACTGGACTACAAAAGTATCAAGTGGCGGAGCGAGATTTTTTTTGAGTTCTGGGGCATAAATACATTTCTGCGCTTTATCAAGGGGGTATTAACTAGATTGGGCCAGTCTGTATCACTGGCCCAATCTCTAAAATGCTTGTCTATGCCTTAAATCTGAGGTTCTTGTGTTATGGCGATGCGTACATCCACAGCCCAGGCCCCTTTGCCGTCTTCACCTACGATAAGCGGGTTGATGTCCAGCTCTGAGATACAGGGAAAATCGTGGACGAGCTGTCCGACACGGCGCAAGGTCTCTACGGCTGCTGCTATGTCCCCCGGTGTCTGCCCCCGTACGCCCGCCATAATCTTGCCCGCCGCCGTTTCTGCTATCATCTCGCGGGCGTCAACTTCGCACAGCGGGGCCAAGCGGAAGGCCACGTCTTTCAGCACTTCTACATAGATGCCGCCCATCCCGAACATCAACAGCGGGCCAAATTGTGCGTCTTGTTGTGCCCCCAAGATGACTTCTTGTCCACGGGGTGCCATTTGCTGGATCATTACCTGGCGGTCTTCATTGCCGGCCACCATTTTGGAGAAAGTCTCACGCACCTCTTCTGCGCTCTGGATATTCAGAGCAATACCTCCCACATCTGCCTTGTGGACGACTCCTGGGGCAATCAATTTCATAGCAATGGGGAATCCGGCTTTCCCGGCCAGTTGCAACGCCTCTTCAACGTTCGTCGCAATGCCAGAGAAGGGGATATGGATTCCATAAGCGGCTGCTACCTGGGCGGCGGTCTCCGCATCCAAGAATCCTGCCCCCTTTTGTTTCCAAGTGGCCTGTAGCACTTTATGTGCAGTCGCTTTGTCTACATCTGGAACCGGGGTGGGGGTTAAATCCGGGCGGTCGCGTAGTTGCTTATATGCTAATAGTCCGGCCAATGCCCGGCTAGCACGGTTCGGGTCTTGGTAGAAGGGCACACCGTTCTTATTCAGATATTTCGTGGCTTCAAAGATGCTGGCTCCGCCAACCATACAAGCCACAATGGGTTTACCGGTGTTCTGCGCGGCTTGGGTAATGTGCTCGGCTACCTCGGCAACCGGTGTGATTGCTTGGGGAACGAAGATAGCCATTGCCATATCCACGTCTGGGTCAGACAGGACTACCTCTAATGCCGCACTGTACATCTCAGCTCGTGGCCCGCCGAGCATGTCCACCGGATTGCCTAACTGGGTCCCCCGTGGAGTAACTTCTTCGAGCCTGGCCTGGGTCTCAGCACTCAGGTTCGCTAATTTCAGTCCTTGTTTGTCTAATTCATCTGCGGCCAGCGCGGCCGGCCCACCGGCGTTGGTAATCAGAACGACCCGGTTCCCCTGGGGTAGGGATTGGTTGGCCAAGGCCATCGCTAAATCATTTTGCTCTTGCAGTGAATCGACGATCAGCACGCCGGCACGTTGGCAGGCTGCATAGTAGGCGCGCCCACTTCCTGCCAGGGCGCCGGTGTGGGATGCGACGGCGCGTGTCCCTGCCGCTGTCAGGCCCGCTTTGAGCATCACGATGGGTTTTTTGCGGTAAACTTCTGACGCAGCTTCAACGAACCGGCGTCCGTCTGGTAGTCCTTCGGCGTAAATGCTGATAACGTGGGTGTTTTCGTCATCTTGCATCATACGGATGCCGTCGGCAATATCCACGTCTACCTGGTTTCCTAAACTGGCGATCCGGCTGTAGCCTACCCCGACACTTTCCGCCCAATCGGTGGTGCCACCACAGATTGCGCCGGAGTGGGAGACGAAGGCGATATGTCCGGCATCCGGCATGTAGGTGATAAAGGTTGTGTCCAAGGGTAGGTGAGTGTCCATAACCCCGACACAGTTCGGCCCGATCATCCGCATGTTGTGCTTTTTGGCAATGTCCTTAAGGGATAATTCCAGTTGTGCACCCTCGGGACCGGTTTCTTTAAACCCGCCGGTAACCACTATCACATTTTTGATGCCGCGTTGCCCGCACTCTTCCATTACCTGGGGAACCAGGGGCGCAAAGACCATAATGACGGCCAGTTCTACGGGGTCGGGGACTTCTGAGATGCTGGTATAGACAGTCTGGCCCAATATCTCGCCACCTTTGGGGTTTACGGGATAGATGGGACCTTGATAACCGTGTTCTTTGAGGTTTTTTACAACGCCATAGCTTAGTTTTACCGGGTTACTGCTGGCCCCGATAATTGCGACACCCTGTGGATTAAAAAAATAATTAAGTTGATTCATTTGCTGCTCCTTAGGTTTTTTAGGAAATGAATTACGCCAGTATTCGCTATCATAACTGAACTAGAGATTTAGTCTAGTGTAAGACTGCGCTATGATAGGCGGATAAAATTCACTTTATTTGACTATAGGCTTACTTGTTCTATACTGGATAATAAGGATTAAGGGATTGTAGAAGAATAATTTCCTACACAGATACCCTCGATGACGAACATAACATAAGGAGGTGTAATGGTCACACGGAGCGTTGTACAGAGTGCTATGCATACAGCCGCTTCAGCCCTGGTGCATTTGCCGGTTGAGCAATGGCCCGGTTGGGTTGCTTATCTTTGTGAGACATTGGTTGCTGCCGCCCGCGACCAGGGCATCGAAGTTGATGCTGATGAACTGCTGCGCAAAATCGCCGATGAAATTCAGTCGCCTTCTTCAGAGGAATAGTCCGTCACTTAGTGCTTTTCCAAACCTTGTAATGCTTATTTTCCCAAGCGATGTTTGTTTCAGTGAAGTTCTCTTCTAGCCAGTGTCCATATTTCAGAAAGGCATTGGCAACCAGGTATAGGTAGCCGCCCTTACGGAGTATACGTGCCGCGCCTTCTATAAAGTTTTGAGCTACATCTAAATCTACACTGTGGCCGGTGTGGAATGGTGGGTTGGTAACTACAATATCAAAAGTTCGATTTTGGACTTCTGTCGTGCCACAGGATAGTACACATTCTGTATCCGTGTAGCCATTTGCATTTAGTGTGCGCTGTGTTGATGTCACGGCACGTGCAGAGACATCGACCAGCAGTACCTCTGCCCCTTG
>JAFGKB010000016.1 GCA_016928755.1 Anaerolineae bacterium
CGATAAATCATAACCCCACCGGTCCCGGCAATCAGTACCAGGGAGAATATCTGGGCAATTGAAAGCGCACTGCTACCGATAAAGGGAGTATCCAGACGCAAGAACTCCAAAAGGAACCGGCCAAGGGAATATATAATAACATACAATCCGACAAGCTCGCCCTTCAACAAACGGGGCGTACCATCAGCTTTGGGGCGGCTCAGATACATCAATAGCCCAAAAGCTGCCAGATTCCACAATGACTCATATAAGAACAAGGGATGAAATCGTTCATAGTCCCTGTATCCAGGGAGACGATTCTCAGGGGAGATATAAATGGCCCAAGGTAAATCGGTAGGGAAACCATACAACTCTTGGTTAATAAAGTTACCCCAACGCCCAATAGCCTGTCCCAGAGGTACTGCCGGAGCAGCCAAATCCATCCAGACCCAGGGATCTAAACCAGCACGCCGTGCATAAATAATAATGCCGATCACAGCACCGATAATCGCCCCGTAAATTCCCAAACCACCACGGCGGAGGTTGAAAATCTGGAGCGGGTTATGCCAGTAGTACAAAGGATCCCCCATACTCGGTGTCGGTGTGAACACATGGTAAAGGCGTGCCCCGATGATGCCAAGGACCATACAGAGCATCAATGCATTCCAGGCATGGTCCGGGTCATACCCGGCACGCTCCGCCCGCTTAGCCGTTAGTAGTCCAACGGCCAAAATACCCGAGGTCAAAATAATACCATACCAATAAATAGCAAACGACCCAATACGAAAAGCAACCGGATCAATCATTTATACTACCCTCCATTATCACCTAAAATCATCTTGCGTGTATATAACAAACGCTGTACGGTCGTAATATGAGAAAGGCTACCAATAATAATAAGTGACCATTGAAGCCCCATAAACTGTAATGGTAAAGCTTCGATAATTATACCTATACCAAGAAGGATAAGCTTCTCAGTACGCCCCACCAAACCCACCGTACACTTCTCAAGACCACCTGAAGACTCGGCCTTTGACCGTGTATAGCTGGCCATAATCATACCCGATATTGCGAACATTACCCAAACAGCCGGCGCACGTCCCGATAAAAGAACCCCGGTAAATATAATAAACTCTATATAACGGTCAACGACATGGTCAAATACCGTACCAAAAGCTGTACACGTCCCTCCGGCCCTAGCCGTAGCGCCATCAAACACATCGACGACACCTGTTAGAAAAATAGCCACGAGTGCCCAGATGAAATGCTGTTGGGCCAAGCTATAAGCGGCCCAAAAACTCAGCGGGAAGCTCAATAATGTCAAGACATCGGGAGATATACCAAGCCCTAAAAAGAACTTCCCAAAAATCAGGCTCATCTGCTCATATTCATTCTGAAAATTATAACGTACCATAACTCCGCCCTAATCTTAAGCTTGCAAGGTCTGCATCCGTCGCTCAACCTCGGCCACACTCATAGGAAAATCCGGTCCGGTGTTCTCCACCATAATAGAAGCCGCACAAGAAGCAAAATAGGCAGCATCCACCAGATTACCACCATTAGCCAAGTAACGGAAGATAAAACTACCAGCATACACATCACCGGCCCCGGTGGGGTCTTTGGCTAAAGTCGCATAGGGCGGGATACGATAAAAATCACGGCCATCAAAGAGTACCGAGCCGGCCTCGGCCAAAGTAACAATAGCGACCTTGCAACCGAACTCATATAGTTTAACAGCCGCCATCCGGGCATCCTCACGCGGATTGACACCGGTGATAACCTGAGCCTCGTGCTCATTAGCCTTAACCACTTCAAAGTAAGGCAAAATCTCCCGTAATTCAGGGTTAAAGTAGCGAATGATACGGTCAGAGCTTTCCAAACGCCGCACAAGGCCCTGAGGGTCCAGCACGAAGGGTGCTTCGGTTTTCTCCCTGGCGGCTTTCACCAAATCCAGAGGAGTCTCACCCAAAACCGGGCCGAAGAAAACAATTTTAGCCTTGGGCAGGTCTTCTGGTAATGTACTAACAGGCTCTGCAATACCCAACACATCCAGAGTGCGATCCCCGGTTTCATCATAGACCAGGCTAAAACCACCGGTCTCTTTTGAGAGGGTCACATGATGGGCTATATTATAGCGCTCCATATCACTGATAAAGCGGTCATAAAAATCCTCGCCGACACGTCCAACCAGCGTTGATGGCGTCCCTAATTTAGAGAGGGCTAAACAGGCATTAGTCGAACAACCGGAAAGAATCCGGGTCTCGGTCGATAGATAGGCAGTTTTGATAAAGTCGTAAACAGGATTACCAATACAGAAAATCATTCAGAACACCTTCCATAAGTTTTATATTAGGTACAACGAAAAAGTAACATTATAGATCCACTCAACACCATGACGAAAATTCAAACTCTTTATTCCTGCACACGCATAAGAATCAGAGAAGATAACAAAAAGAGCAATGCATAAAGAACAAAAATTAGAACATATCCGATGCCTGGCATAGAAGGAACCTGGACGGTAAAGAAATCCGCCAACGGGCCGCCGATATAAGCTCCCACAGCACCGGCCCCCGCGCCGGCCAGGTTAGAGATACCTAGATAGCGGGCAGCCTGGCCTTCAGGGACTAACTCCGTCCCCAACGCCCAACTGGATGTATAGAACAATCCGGTGGCGATACCGATAATGCAAGCACCAGCATAAATTAGGGGTAAAACAGGAAAGATTAACATAACCAGTGTCCCGGCAGTGGCAACAAAACCGCTGATGATGGCGATACGTTTAAAGCCAAAACGGTCGGTGAGCCAACCGCTAATAAGGGTTGAGACTAATAATGAGATGCCCACAAACATAATCAGACGGCTGCCGGGAACGACAGCTTCCTGGTAACTATAACCAAGACGCCCCTGTAGAAAATAGAGGGTGAACCCACTGAGGTTAAAGGCTCCTACCATAAAAGCTAAGCGGCTAATGACCCATAAGGTGAAAGAAGTACGATCTACATCTTCAACATCCCCCATTGAGATACGGATGCTGCCCCCTACTCCGATGACGACAGCAACAGCCATCGCTAGGAGGCCCACAAGGCCCATAATCACCATCAATAAGGTCACGGAATCTATCCCGGCGACTATATACCCAGTTAGTCGCACTACCTCCCGCATCCCCAAGATCGCGCCACCGAAGAGAACCGTCATTAACACCAGACGTAAGAAGGGTTGCCAATCCAGTGGTGGCAGTTCGTTCTCCAGGGGTTCTTCGCGAACTAACATTGTAATCGCCATTGTGATAACCAAAATGCCCATAAGTACAAACAAACCACCCCAGATATTGCCACGACTAATAAAGGGAGCAATCACCAAGGAAACAAAAATGACCGAAACAGGGACCTCAAACAAGGATTTTACAGCAGAAGCTTGCCCCCTTTGGGATAACGGGACTATGTCAGGAATCAATCCCTGCACCGCAGCCTGGGCGATATTGGAGGATAATAAGAGTACCAAATACATAGCAAGTAGGAACCAGAACCCCAACATTCCTTCCATAACCGCAGATAAACCAATAGCGGCTATACATAACAGAGCCAAAACCGTCCCGGCAAAGATAAAGGGACGGCGACGACCCCAACGAGATTTAGAACGGTCTGAGAAAATGCCGATCAGAGCCTGCACCAGCAAAGCAGCCATCAATCCCCAAAAGCGTAAAATCCCGAAATAGGTACCTTGCCGGGCCTCACCCACAAACTGTTGGACCAGAAGCGGTAAAACCAGGGGGACCAAGGTCTGATTAATACCAGAAAGGCCAAAGAAATAAATATTTACCGGGATAAGTTCGTACCAATGCAGCTTTGTTTTTACCATTCAGGCATATCCCCCCCAACACAGTTAAGAAAAGGGAAAATCTCGAAGCACCACCGGCCAGGGATAATTGAGCAATAAATTGCTGCCTGTGAGAAAACCACAAGCAGCAAAGATAAACTTATATTTATATAAAGAAGAAAATAGCTCAAATTAGCCACCGAAATATCGTAAACTAAACCATCAAATTGTCAATTTAAGGCATGGTCCTATAAATCCTCAAATTCGGGCACAATAGGGAGTGTAAAATAAAATGTCACACCGCCTTCCGGCTCATTATAAGCCCAAATACGCCCGCCATGTGAATTGACCACTAAGCGGCAAAAGGCAAGCCCCAAACCGTAGCCACGACCACTGTACTCACCGGCGACAAACTTATCAAATAACCGTTTCATCAATACCGGCGGAATATGCGGGCCATTATTATAAATAGCAACTTTTAACCACGCTCCCTCACCTGAAGCCGAAATCTTTACCACCCCATCCTTTTCAGGAATAAACTTGGCCGCATTATCCAGAATATTTTGAAAGACCCGGTCCACGTAACCACGGTCGATCCATAAGATAGGCAAATCATCAGGAACCTCTAACTGCAAACTTGGCCGTGGGAAATGCAAGATCTCATCTCCGGTCACCCGTTTTAATAAATCTGGAAAGAGTACCGGCTCTTCCTGGAGAATAACCCGGCCCGATTCCAAACGTCCAATTTCCAAGATTTCATTAACTAACCGCAAGACTCGCTGACTGTTTACCCTGGCAATATCGAGAATCTCCCCTTCGGAGCCTTCTAAAGCCGGGTCTTCGAGCATCTGGATGGCGCTGAGGATAGCCGTTAGTGGATTGCGCATATCGTGCACCAACATATGCAATAAATCATCCCGCATCTGCTCTAACATATGCTGTTCAGTAACATCATGCAGCATAAAAAGCCCACCAATGCGCTGCTCCCGTTCCGAGTAGACAAGCCAATGTTGTAAGGTCAGTAACGGCCCATGCGTTGTCTGGAAAACATGGTCCAACACCGCATCATCCACTAAGCCCCCTGGTATCCGTACATGGCGGGCTAACTGCGCCAGGCAACGTGCTAGAGGGTGAGATTGATGACGAATTGCCGCTATAGCCTCCGGCAAAGACCGTCCCTCCCAAGCGGCCGGTGGTCCGGCCAGTTGTAATAAGTCCAATGCCCGCTGGTTCACGTAGCGAACACATAAATCAGTACCGACTAAGAAAACGCCATCCTGCGATGACTCTAGGATAGCACGCAAACGGCTTTCCCCTTCACGGGTGGCCTCGTACAGGCGCACACGGGCCAGGGCAGCAGCAGCTTGACGAATAATAGCCCATGCCAAGGCTAATTCCTGGGGCGTTAAAAGCCGGTCTTCAGATAATAAAACCCCTATAGCCCCAAAGAATTCATTCTTGGGAAGTACAATGGGGAAATAGAGCAATTGTTGCACACCTACCGACTGCATCACCGGCCAGAAAGCTGGCAAATTACCCCGTTGGTCACTGACAAGCACTAACATCTGCTCATGGCGACAGGCTTCCAACAATTCACACTCACTATCCCAGACTACACCTTCTGGCCAGATATTGTTTTTTAAGTTCTGCCGGCCATCATCATATCCTGGTCGCCCATTCCCGATCCTGATCGTCCCGGTAAGATTCTCATTTTTCCGGTTCCGGGGTGGAACATAGACCCTGGTCCGTAGCCAGTCATTATGTTGGAAAGTATAGAACGCTATCGCCAGTGTACCGGCTAACAAATCGCTCAGAGTACGCAATAAAACGAACAAAACACTACTTGAACCAAGATGGGAAAGAAAAGCAGCGCTGATTTCATAAAGCACATGCAGTCCCTGCAATTGCTCTTTTAACTGGGCTGAGAGTTGGCCGCGCTGAACAGCAAAGGCCAACTGATCCGCGATAGCTCGTAGAAGTTGAAGCTCTTCAGGGTGAACCTTGCGTGCCCGGCTGCTGGCAAGGGCCATTACTCCCACCGGTTGCCCCTCGGCTAAAAGAGGTAAACTAATCTCTATACCCGAGACCTGCACCTGACTAGCGGCGGCATCCAAATCTAGGGCCGGTTCTACAAGCACACGCTGCTCAACAAATGCCCGCCCGATAATGCCTTCACCAGCACGGTTATAAGGACGGGGCCGTACCTTCCCCCCCCGTTCTACACGCAGTTCAAGTAACTGTTCTTGGGTAGTGCGCAAGTAGATTACACCACTCTCAAGATTGAGCACCTTCAACGCCTGCTCCAATCCCAAAGAGAGAATCTTATCCAAACTTTCCGCTTGATTAACGACACTGATGACAGCGTTGAGGCTCTCTTGATAAGCCTGTCGCTGTTGTGCTTCCCGGAAGAGCAAAATACGGTCTAAACCCGTTCCAATCTGCTGGCCCAGGGCTTCCAATAAAGCTTTATAGGCATCGTCCATAGCATGGGGGAAATTATACCAACCTAAATTAAGCACCCCCAAGGCACGCTCACCACTCAACAGCGGTACCCCCAGATAATAAGCTATATCCTGCCCCCGCTTCCCCGTAATAAGGGACTCCAAAACGATAAGATCGCTTACGGTTCTACGCTCCAGGGTCTGCCGGTACAACTCTGGGTAGGGTGCCCCGGCCCCCTGCTTCCCCATTGATTCAAAGACATAGGTCCAACGACGTGTAGAACCCGTTTCCGGCGGCAGGGCAATCCAAATTGTATCAACATCCAACGGCGTAATCAAACACTCAATAATCTTCTGCAATGCCTCATGGAAATCTAATGTTGTGGAAAATATAGTAGCCACTGTATAAAGGGTAGCTATCTCCTGGGTACGGCGCTGAGATTTTTCATAGAAACGGGCATTCTGGAGCGCAATAGCAGCATGGTCGGCAAATGCCTTAAGCCAGCGACTATAAGACTCATTGAAAAAGCCCGGTGTAGCACTATCAACATTGATGAACCCAAAGACCTCATTACCCACAATAATCGGCGCGGAAGCATATGAAGAAAGCCACTCAAAGTTTTCACGTGCGATCCATTTATCGGAGCCACGAGTATCAGACAATACCACAGCGGATCGGGTCTCAATCATTTGTTTGAACAACGGCCAATGCACAGATAAATTAGTGGCGGTTATCTCCTGCTCAACACCAAAACGCTCATAGCCCCACCAACGCACCACCTTGGCCCATTCCCCTTCAATCAACATCAAATTGCTGGCATCATGGGGAATAACCCGCCCTAGTTGTTCAATAATTTGATCCAGGATTTGTTCTAACTCCAGCGATTGTGCCAGCACAGCAGCCGCATCCGCCAGTGATTCCGCAAGCACACGTTGTTCCCGCTCACGTTCAAAGAGGTACAAGTTATTTAAAACCAAGCCGGCCTGACCCGCAAGGCTCATACCTAGCCCAACTTCTTCTACAGAGAAGGGCCGCACATCATTACGACAAATCGCAATGATACCTAAGAAGCGGTCAACGATGCGCAACAACAGCAATAGTGTAGAGTGAAAGCCCGCTTGTTTTGCAATATCACCAAGTGGCGCGGTCTCATTCCAGGCATCCACAATCTGGATAACATCATTGCTGGAAAGAAACTCACCCTCTGAATGTAGAGTATGAAAACACTTGACGAATTCAACACAGCTATCAAAACCATTATGCTGGTAATGACAAACTAGCCCGCCCTTATCATCAGGGGCTAAGACCGCCATATGGTCCGCATCCATGACCTCGAGCGTAATGCGCCCCAACTCAGATAGTATCTGGTCTACATCAGAATAAGTACTTAGCTCCCGTAAAGCAACCGAGAGGAAACGATGTCTATCCATAAGCTTCTGCTGCCAGAAAGCACTACGATGAGCATCGATCAGCGACGGGAGTGCTCTAACCAATTGACTAAAAGGATATTGCACTTCAGAGGGTAGGATCTCAGGCTTGTCAAACTCCACCCAGACTAAGCCTAAAGGTTCCTGGGCCACCGTAATCAAGGCCACCAGAACACCTTGGGTGCCGGACAACAAAGTCATATCCTCATAGTGCGTAGCGTAGAAAATCGGAGTAGCCTCATCTACCCTGTGATATGGCGTTGATTCTGGTTCATAGCTCTGGCCCTCTAAAGCACGCATCCTACCGGTCCCGGCAACCAGGTCCAAGTAATCGTCTCGGAAAAGCAACAATGCCACATCTGATACCTGTAACTCATCCCCGATAAATACCAAGGCACTCCGCAATGCATCAGCGAGAAACGGGTAAGTCTGGAAGAATTGTGGCGGTATCTCATAACGTGCCTGCCAGTGAAAACGCACGTTTTGCATCAAGGGCGTACTCAATGCCGCCCCAAGTTCCAACAGTTCTTTAGGGGGAGGTTGTGTAATACCGGCAAAGATTAAATAAGCACTTGGCAACACACAATTAGTAGGAGGGAATGACAAAGCCCAGAGCGTAGCATCAGGGAGTTGGACCTCTGTGACACCTTGAATATCCCCGCCAGCAGCCTGCAATACTGCGGGTAATTTAGCACACAAACCATCCCTCTGTCCCCCACCAGAATGAGCACAATACAAAGGCTGCTGTTGCTCATCTAATAGAATAAGGACAGCTTGGGAAGCATGTGCTGCTTTAGAAAATAATACCAGTGTCTCGTGCAACAAACTCTGCCAGGTGAGCTTTGTGCTCCGTTGACAAAGCAAGGCGAGGTCACCGATAAAATGCTCAAATGTTTCGTGTGCCAAGTGCCCCTCCCTCTTACTTTTGTATGATACCATAAAAACAATCAAGAGGGTAGTTTGTAAACGTTTGTAAACACATTCTATAACTTGTCATAACGGTATGCTTAATGGTATAATCTAAACACTTGATAAAAACTACAATCTGACATCTATCTCACCTAGCTATTATCAACTAGGAGAGGCTGGTTATAGTTATAGAATAGACATTGCATCTTTGAAGGAGGAGACCTCTATGGAATTTTTCGAGCTGATTAAAAAACGCTACAGCGTGCGTGGGTACAAGCCTGATCCAATTGAAGAAGATAAGTTAATGCAAGTTTTGGAAGCAGCGCGCTTGGCTCCTACGGCAGGTAACCGCCAACCGTTCCGAGTGTTGGTGATTGAGACCAAGGGGCGTGAGGAAGAGCTACAACGTATTTATAATAGGCCGTGGTTTGTACAGCCACCGCTGATTATTTGCGTCTGTGGCGTCCACAACGAAGCATGGTTCCGGCGAGATAATAAGAGTTATGTGGATGTGGATGCAGCGATTGTGATGGACCATATTATTCTTGCAGCAACTGCGCTGGATTTGGGCACATGCTGGATAGCGGCTTTTAATGCAGCAGCAGCACGGGAGGTCTTGAATCTACCGCAAGGGATTGAGCCAATTGTGTTTACGCCATTAGGTTATCCGGCGGTTAAGCCGAAGGCGAAGAAGATACGGGAAGAGTTGGTTAAGATTGTACGGTATAATGAGTGGTAGGCTATTTGATGGAACAGCCCCCGCCAGTTAACGGCGGGGGCTGTTTTTAATAGATGACTATCGTGTTGATTTACCGGCGTGGGGGAAGGTTAAGTTGGTGATGAGGAGAGGGAGATAGGCGCGGATGATAGTCGTACACAGCGGCAGGGGCTAGGCTATCTACTGGGCCAAGGATATTGTTGTAAGGTTCCCCGCTCTCTTCGTGAGTTTCAAGAACTGAGCCGTAATTGGATTGTAGGTTAGCAGAATCAACCTGGACGTAAATGGGAACCCCGGCAGGAAGATTGCCGTTAAAATTACTGTAAACGCCCCAATAGTAGTCATCCCCAAGAGTAAGCCGTAGAGTTTCACCAGGTTCCAAGGGCAACACCTCACCACTAACACCCCAGACAATACCTTGGGAACAGCGACCATCACTCCAGGTATCGTTGACACCAGATGGTGGTGGCGAGGGTTTGACATATAGATCGACCCAGAAGACATCCTCGGCAAGTACAGATCCAGACCCTTGATTTTCAATAACAACTTCAACATCCCATCCCCGCACCAACACTGACTTAACTACAAGGTCGGGTAATTCTACAACCTCTTCTTCAGGGTTAAATTGCACTAACGGGAGATAGATGGCGTATTCCACCGGCCCGGCAACCGGCCGCACAGTAAAGGTCAAGGGAGCCGAAGTACCGCCACCAGGGCCGGGATTCACCACCCGGATATTGACAGCCCCCGGTCCAAGCACCAACTCCGCCGCGATCAACGCCTGTACTTCTGTAGCACTTAACACCTCCGTGGTCTGCGCCACACCATCCCAGGTCACCTGGGCACCGGCCACGAAGTCCCGGCCTCGCACCGTCAAGGTCAA
>JAFGKB010000107.1 GCA_016928755.1 Anaerolineae bacterium
GGGATCGGTGCGACTTCCCCGGTCGCCAGTTTCAGGAGTTGGTAGAGTCCACTGCCGAGGATAACCGGCATAGAGAGTAAAAAGCTAAAACGGGCCGCGGCTTCACGCCGGTAGCCTAGCAACATCGCGGCGGAGATGGTGGAGCCAGAGCGGCTGAGGCCGGGAACGATAGCCAGGGCTTGGCCGACACCGATAAAGAGCGCGTCTTGCCACGTCATCCCCTCAAGGTCCCGCAATCGCTTGCCTACGTACTCTGAGATAAGGAGCAGTGCGGCTGTGACCAGCAGAAAACCGGCTGCTGCTCTTGGCATGCCGAATAACTGCTCAAAAATGTCTTCCAATAGAAACCCCGCCAGTGCAGCCGGGATACTGCCGATAATCACGCCCCAGGTAATGCGGGCTTCGGGGTCGGTCAATGAATGGTTGCGCAGGCTGCGGAAAAAAGCCTGGATCATCATCACTACGTCGGACCAAAAGTAAATAAAAACCGCTAACAGTGTCCCCAAGTGTAAAACGGCATCAAATGCCAGACCGGGGTCTGTCCAATTTAAAAGGTGGGGTAAAATGACCAGATGCCCGGAGCTGCTCACCGGCAGAAACTCCGTCGCGCCCTGTAAAAATCCTAAGAAGATTGCCTGGAAAGGTGACACAGTTTACTACCTCCAAGTTTATAAGATGGTGCAATCATACCAGTGTCGTATAAAAGGGCAAGGGTTTGCTATGCGTTTCCCCAAAATCAAACTAAAATCGGGAATAAGGTTAAACATATTCTAATTATATAATGGATATATAGGTTAAAATTAAGTTGATGGACTTTGACCTTAAAAAATAGTATAATATTGAAGGTAACATTCTTTTGTTGCTATATCATTTCTTTCATTTAGCTTAAGCATATGGAGGATTGATGATTACAGAACCAGAAGGTTCATTTTCGCTTTTGTATTATGTCAAAGACCCGTTACCCTCATTAAGATACAGGTTATCCCGGTTTTTGAATGCCAAGCCTTTGATTATTGACTTTGGCAATGAGGGACAATTTTTCTTGTATACTTCCTATGGGGCTGTAGCACAAGACAATGATTCTATTATTTTTAAGGCCGGTTTTATCCGTTCGTTGGAGAAATTTCCTCTTTCAACTGATACCCTGCTTGAGCAGAAAATTGTAACATCTGATGGCATTAACTCCGATGCTTTGCGGGGCAATGCCCTGTTAGCTGGCATCAGTAAACTGTCTCCCCAATTTACGGTTTTTAAAACACTGCTTTCTCAGTATCAGTTCTATTACTGGGCTTCTGATGGGGAGTTCATCGCTTCTGATAATATGAGATGTTTATTAAGTTTAATTCCCTCTATTGAAATGAATGAGGCGGTTTTACCGTTTCATTTTCTGTTTTATCATATGCCTGGTTCATTAACCTATATCAAGCATGTGCAACGACTTTTACCCGGCCAACTGCTAAAATGGAGAGATGGGAGATTTTCCATTCATCATGTTCAGAAATTGTGTTTTTCAGACAATAGAGTCCCCTCTGAGTATGTTGATACCCATACCCATGCTAGGGATGTTTTATATCAAGAGTTAACGGATATTACAGGAGCATATATACGTGAAATTGAGGATTTAGGATATGGATTCGGTAATTTGTTGTCGGGTGGAGTCGATTCATCTATTATTCAGCTTATCATTAATGAAAAAACTTCGTCAAAACCCGCGAAGTCTTTTAGTTTTGTCCCAGTTGAAGAAGCAAGCTATGAATTTGAGGTCAAATATGCACGACAAGCTGCGGATATTTTTAAGACAAGTCATAAATTTGTAAACTTCTGCGCAAAAGATTATCCTGACTTGCTTGTTAAGACAATAGCGACTCTTGGACAACCGATGATAACCCATATAGAACCCTGTAAACTACTTTTAGCCTCTTTTTTGTCTAAAAATGAGCCTAATAATAAATTTTTCTTCACTGCTTTGGGTGCTGATGTTCTTTTTGGTTTGAATATAGCTAAGAAAATCAGATACCTGGATTTTTTATGTAAGGTTCCTGGGGCCAGTTTAGCTTTGCTTTATCTGGCAAAGTTACTTGAACCATTTACGGATAGGTGTGTAGTTTTTAAAAAAGGGGCTGAAATACTTGCTGATTATGATAATCAGGACCTCTTTGTTGCTCCTGTCAATACGATAGCTACGTGGGGAGATATTGAGCTAATTTGTTCCATTTTTGGTAGTGAGATTGTTAGAAAGGCATTGGAATATCGGCGTAGTTTGGAGAAACAGTACCTAGATAGTAGTAACTGCATAGAGAAGGTTCATATTATAGGTCTTTTAAATTATTTCTATGAGATAGAAGCTCAAAGTGGACAGTTGTTTCTTGCTTATGATAAAGAGCTGGTTTATCCTTTCTTTGATGATGCCGTAATTCGTATGAGCTTTACTTTTCGTCCAGAGATAAGGTATATGAGAGGTTTCCGTGTAAAGCCGCTGCTAAAGGATATTTTAGAGCACCGCAATCTATCCTCAATTGCCCGTCAACGTAAGGGTGCTACTGGTTTTGACACTGCTTTAAAAGCCTGGATGCGTTCCGGGCCTTTGAATGAGATGCTTCACCAGATAGATCGTCCTGGATTTTTGAGTAAGGCCGATTTTGACGTGGCTATAGAGAGTGCTAATGAGTTTGCTTGGGGTTTACTTACACTTGATGTTTTTAAGAAGCAAGTTTTAAGCTGAAATATACAACAATAAACACTAAGTGCAGCCGAAGGTGCTTATTTAACCGCGAATGCACGCGTCCCCAACAAAAAAAATCTTGCCCATCCTGTTAAAAAGAAGCCCCCGTGTATCTCACTATCTCTTATGACCCTGTATAATAGACATATCTGTTCTATTATAGGGGGCTTTTTTTAATGTACGACCTTGTCTTTTTCCACGCTCCTAGCGTGTATGATTTTCGCCAACGCGCGACCTTATGGGGGCCAATTTCCGATCTGGTCCCCTCGACCCCGGTCTTCGATATGTACCCTGTGGGTTTCGCCACCCTGATGACCCACTTGCAACAAGAAGGCTTCCAGGTGCGCATCAACAACCTTGCGGCCCGAATGGTACGCTCGCCGCGTTTTGACCCGGAGCGCACCATTGCCAACACTGAGGCTAAAGCCTATGGCATCGACCTCCACTGGCTGCCCCACGCCCACGGTGCTCTTGAGGTGGCGCGTCTCGTGAAGCAGTATCACCCGGATGCTGCCGTTATCTTCGGCGGCTATTCGGCTACCTACTTTCACGAGGAGTTAGTCCGCCATCCGTTTGTGGATTACGTGTTGCGGGGTGATTCTACTGAGCACCCCTTCGCCCAACTGATGGCGCATATTGTCGCCGGGACCGTACCCAGTGATGTGCCGAACCTCACGTGGAAAGATACCCAGGGTGGGGTACAGGTCAATGCCCAGACTTATGTGCCCGACAACCTGGATCACTTGGTACTGGATTATTATTCAATGGTGCGTTCTGTGGTGCGGGACCGTGATTTGTTGAACTACGCGCCCTTTAGTCACTGGTTGGACTACCCGATTATGGCTTCCCTGACGGTGAAGGGCTGTACCCAGAACTGTACTATCTGCGGGGGTTCGGCCTTTGCCGGGCGGTATCTTTCGGGTCGCCATCAGCCGGCCTACCGCTCACCGGAAAAGCTGGCCCGGGATGTGCGGCGTATGGGAGATTTAAGCCGGGCACCGGTCTTTATCCTGGGTGACCTGCGCCAGGCCGGGATGGACTATGCCCGCCGCTTTTTCCGCGCGGTCCAGGGCTTCACCGGGCCGGTGATTGTGGAGTTCTTCCGCCCGGTGAACCGGGACTATATTGAGGAACTGGCGGCGGCTTTGCCCAACTTCCTGGTGGAGTTTTCGCCGGAATCCCACGATATTAAAGTGCGGTTGGCCTCTGGCAAGGGATACTCCAACGCCGGGATTGAGGAGACTATTGGGGTGTGCCTGGATGCCGGGGCGAAACGTTTTGACCTCTTTTTTATGATGGGGCTTTCCCAACAGACTCCGCAGTCAGCACTGGATACGGTGGATTACTGCCGGGAGTTGTTGGCGCGGTTTAATGATGGGCGTCTGATACCGTTTACCTCACCTTTGGCCCCTTTTCTTGACCCCGGCAGCCTGGCCTACGAGCAATCAGAACGTTACGGCTATATCCGCCATGCTGCTACGTTGGAAGATCACCGCCGGTTGCTGCTACAGCCCACTTGGAAGCATATCCTTTCTTATGAAACCCGGTGGATGAGCCGGGATACCCTGGCCGAGGTCACGTATGAGGCTGGCTTTAGACTGAATCGGCTTAAAAAGGATGCGGGCCTCATCAGTGCTGAGAAGGCGGCGGAGACAGAGAGCCGTATCGGTGAAGCGCGGGCACTGATGGCTCAAATTGAGGACCTGATGCACAAGCTGGAGGGCGATGTGTTGGAGAAGGCACTCTTGAAGCTAAAAGACCGCATTGACAGCGCAAATACCTCTACTGTCTGTGATAAAGAGGAATTGGATGTAGACACGGGCCTGGTGCCTTTTAAGCTTGTGAACCTCGCCTTGATAGGTCTGGGGGTAAAGCAATAGGTAAACACATACTTCTTGACAAAATGTAAAACATCTCATATTATAAGAGTGGAAGAACATATAGCGTTCTGACCTCCGACCCATATTGCTCCCACCGGGACAAATGGGCATGAGGTATAAGAAGTAATTCTTATGCCCGCCGTGTTTGCAAAGGAGGTAAACTATTTTCTCTTTGAGAAGATAGTTTACTTCCTTTTTTTTGTTTCCCAGGTAACTATGCTTTTTTAGACAGCAGTTAATTAACAGTATTACACATTTTTTTAGGAGGATTTGATATGTGGATTTTGCGCCTTAATATGACCGATCGTTCTTATAAGTTTGAGGATGTTCCCGAAAGCTACGCAATGCTTGGCGGACGTGGGCTTACATCAACGATTATATACGATGAGGTCGATCCGACGTGCCACCCCTTGGGGCCGAATAATAAGTTGGTCTTCGCGCCAGGTATTGTGACCGGTGCGGCTTCTCCTACCTCGGCTCGTCTCTCTGTTGGTGGCAAATCCCCGCTTACTGGGGGGATCAAGGAGTCCAACGCGGGCACCAGCTTTGCCCCGGCAATGGCGAAAATGCGCCTTAAGGCTGTTATCGTCGAGGGGAAGCCGGAACAGTCCGGTGAGTATTGGACGGTTATGATCAGTTGGGAGGGTGACAAGCCCAAAGTTGAGTTTATGCCGGCGGATGAATATACCGGCAAGGACCTCTACGAAGTCTTCCCTCAGATTTACGAGCGCTTCGGCAAGAAGATCCATGTCTGTGGTGTCGGTACTGCCGGTGAGTTTGGCTACGCAAACTCTGGTATCGCCTTTAACGATATGAAGAAACGTCCTACCCGTTACTCTGGGCGTGGTGGTCTCGGTGCGGTTATGGGTAGCAAGGGACTTAAGTTCCTCTTGCTCAATGCCGAGGGCGCGCCAGGAGTAGAGTATGCCGATCAAGAGGCGTTCAAGGTAGCGGCCAAGAAGTTACAGGTAGCTTTGAATGAACACGCTATTACTAAGCCCAAGGGTGGGCTTAACTCCTATGGTACCGCCGTTTTGGTCAATATTCTTAACGAGGCCGGGGGTTTTCCGACTCGCAACTTCCGTACCGGACGTTTTGAGGGCGCGGCCAAGATTGCTGGTGAGGCTATTTTTGAGACTAATAAGAAGCGTACCGGCAAAGAAGTGTACAACCACGCATGCAGCCCCGGCTGTGTGATTCAGTGCTCCAACACGCTTTACAGTGAGTCTGGCGATGAGATTGTCTCCTGTATTGAGTACGAGTCAGCGTGGGCGTTAGGTGCCGACTGCGGCATTGATGATTTGGATGCCATCGGTGAACTGGTGCGTTTATGTAATGCCTATGGTCTGGATACCATTGAGACCGGCGTTTCTATCGGTGTTGCGATGGATTCCGGCATGATTCCCTTTGGCGATGTCAAGGGTGCTATTAACCTGGTCCATGAGATGGGCAAGGGGACGCCAATGGGCCGTCTGTTAGGTGGTGGCACCGGGATGGTAGGGAAGGCATTGGGAAATCCGCGTATCCCTGCTGTGAAAGGGCAAGGGATGCCGGCATATGAACCACGCGCCGTCAAGGGTATTGGTGTGACCTACGCGACTAGCACAATGGGGGCCGACCACACCGCCGGTTATACAATTGCTCCTGAGATGCTCAGTGTGGGTGGAACCTCAGACCCCCTAGCCTCTGATGTTGCCAAGGCCGATTTGAGCCGGGCCTTCCAGATGACCACGGCTTTCCTGGATTCCACCGGGCACTGTCTCTTTATCGCCTTTGCCATTCTGGATATTCCCAGTGGTTTTGAGGGGATGGTGGAAGAGGTTAACGCGATGTTGGGCGTTGAACTGACCAATGATTCCGCCGTTGCCTTGGGGGGTGAGATTCTCAAGCGCGAGCGAGCCTTCAATGAGGCCGCCGGTTTGACCAAGGTCGATGACCGCTTGCCCGAATTTATGAAGTACGAGCCACTGCCCCCGCACAACGTTGTCTCTGACCTGCCTGATGAAGTCTTCGATAAGGTCTATGGTGAGATGTAGTTTTTTGTACTTAAGGGGTTAGTTTTCTGATATGTAGGTGCGTTGCACTTCTGAAAGTGCAACGCACCTGTTTGTATTTTAGTATAACACTGCCAACCGTGCTCTGCTTTCCCCCCTCCGGGAGGATTGAGGGGGGAAGTTTTGTTATCTGTGAATTGATGATAGATGCGTTATAATTAGACAATGTTTAACGGAGACTTTTGTTGTCCGGGTGGTTTTTGTGGATACTGTGGTAGGAGGTATAAGCATGTTAGTCGGTGTGAAGTTATTCGCTACCCTAAGACGCTATGCCCCGGAGGGCAATGAGCTAGGTGAGGTCTTTGAAGTTGAACTCCCTGAGAATAGCGTAATCGGTGACTTAATAGAGTATTTAAATATCCGTTCTGGCGAGGTTAAAGTCTCTTTTGTCAATGGACGAGCGCGCTCGGTGCATTATCTTTTAAAAGAGGGGGATGAAGTGGGTTTCTTCCCCCCGGTAGGAGGTGGTTAGGATGGCTACGATACAAGTTGAAGTGTGGCTTTATGGTCCTTTGGCTCATTATGGCGGAAGTGATGACAATATTTCTGCCCAGGTCTATTGTGATTTACCTGTGGGTAGTTGTATGCAGGACTTATTGGATGTCCTGGGGATGCCTACAGAGGAGCGGGGGATTACATTTGTCAACGGCGATTTAAGCGCTATGCCGGGGATGCACCCGGATTTAAAGCATGAACTCCACGCCGGTGACCGGGTAGCCTTCTTCCATATGAAGAGTATGTGGCCGTTCCAGTACCGGCACGGTGTGAAGATGGCTGAGGAGTTCACCGAGTCTATGGGTAACCGTGAGGATAAAGGGTTACGTTCCACGTTTGAGAAATGAAGACAGACTACAAAAGTCTTAATACATCCCCTGTAAAGCGGACTTTTCTACATTAAGATATGGTTTAGGCCAAAGCAATAGTTCGCTAAGACTTTTGTAATCTGAATCTCTTGCACTAACGCCCCCGAGGACGGGGGCTTAGAGCAACAACATAGAAAGTTATACTCTTCTGAACTCTTAGCCCCAAATATAGACGATTATCATACGTTCCTCATAATTCCCCATGTTATAATGATGAGGTTGTAATTAATCAGATTTATCAAGTCTCTTCATAATTAAAAAAACACTCTTATAGATGAAAACATGTGCAACGCACCTTTTCAAGTGTTTGCACTGATTTGTATTTAAGGAGGAACTTGTATGGCTCGACTTCATGAGTATCAGGGTAAAGTATTACTGAAAAAGTTTAAAATTCCCGTTCCCCAGGGACGTGTGGCCGAAAGCCCAGAAGAAGCCTACGCGATTGCAGAAGAATTAGGTAAACCGGTGATGGTTAAGGTACAGGCATGGGTAACCGGGCGTGCCGGTGTTGGCGGCATAAAGAGGACGGCAACACCGGATGAGGCTGCGGCGGCTGCCAAGTCGATGTTGGGGATGAATATCAAGGGATTTGTTGTAAACCAGGTTTTGGTTGAGGAACAACTGGAGATAGAGCGTGAGTTTTACGCCGGCGTCATCGTTGACGACCGTGAACAGGCCCCCTTGGTCATCTTCTCCAGTGTTGGGGGCACGGGTATTGAGGAGATTGCGACAGAATACCCCGACAGAGTGGCCCGTACTCACGTCGATATCGAGTTTGGCTTGCACGACTACCAGGCGCGGAATCTGGTCCGTAAGGCCGGTATTGGCGGTAAGTTGCAGTGTGAGCTTGGTGCATTACTGGTCAGTCTCTATAACGTGGCCTGTACTTATGAGGCACGGGCGGCGGAGATTAACCCCCTAGTACTCACTACGGATGGCAAACTATATGCGGCGGATTGTCGTGTGACCGTAGATGACTACGCCGTATTCCGTCACGATGATTTGGGAATTGCGATTGCCCGTGAGTACAACCGGCCTCCCACCGAATTAGAGAAAATCGCCTACGCTGTTGAGGCTGATGACTACCGGGGCACTTTCTACTTTATCCAGATGGCGGATGAGTTTGAAAAAGGCCAGGGCTATGTGGGATTCCACGGAGCCGGGGGCGGCGGTTCGATGATGAGTATGGATGCGGTACTACGTCAAGGCTATAAAGTAGCGACATTTGTGGACACCAGCGGCAACCCACCTGCCAGCAAAGTCTACCGGGCTGCCAAGATTGTGCTTTCCGTCGGGCCGATTGATGGCTACTTTGGCTCCGGGTCCGGCGTTGCCAGCCAGGAGCAGTACTACTCTGCTCGTGGGCTGTTCAAGGCTTTCATGGAAGAGAACTTGGCTGTGCCGGCGGTAGTTCGTCTGGGGGGAAATTCGGAGGATCGCGCGGTAGAGATCTTCGAAGCACTTAACGGCCGTATCCCTGCACCGGTAGAGGGTTATAAGAAGGATGACTCCCCTGATTTTTGTGCTCAGCGACTGGATGCCTTGATTAAGGCCGGTGAGTTGCATGATGTCCCGCCCGCCGGGCCACGTCCTGAACCGGAGAAGCCTTATAGTTTTGAGAGCGTGACCGGAACGGTGACCTTGGATCATGCCGTCTGTGCGCACTGTGAGAGCAAGGCGTGTATAAGTGCTTGTGCCCGGCAGATTCTATCCCTTAATGAGGATGGGCTGCCGGTTTTGAATATCACCCGCGAAGA
>JAFGKB010000017.1 GCA_016928755.1 Anaerolineae bacterium
ACTCTGCCGGTAATGGCTCCGTAATGCGTTGTTGGCCGGTGGCCGTAGCTTATTGGAATGATAAGCCGGCTTTATTAGAGACCTCACGTTTGCAGAGTCGTGTGACCCATCCCCATATTGAATGCCAGGAGGGCAGCGCTTTTATCAATTTGGTGATTGCAAATCTTTTCCAGGGTATGGAACCGGCGGAGGCTGTTAAAGCCTCTATAACGGATGTTGACCTCCCGTCTCCTTTGCAGATGGTTATTGAGACCGCCTATTTGCAGGCACGGAATGATCTACAGAATACAGGGTGGGTGCGTCATACTTTACAGAGTGCTATCTGGGGGCTTTTGACTACGGATTCTTTTGAGGATGCGGTGGTGAACGTTGTCAACCTGGGACACGATGCCGATACTGCCGGTGCTGTCATGGGAGCTTTGGCCGGTGCCGCTTATGGACTCTCCGGTATCCCGCAACGTTGGCAATCAAAAGTATGGGGCGAATGGCCGTTGGGCAGTGGTCAACGCTGGGAGCTTAATGACTTGCTCTCCCTGGCCGATCGGTTGAGTGGCATTTAATGGAGGATTATTGCATTAAAGGTGGTGTAGTAGATTGCGTGCGCGACGAATTATCATAAGTGTTATGGGGGGCGTCGTTTTTATAGCCCTGATCGGCATTGTCGGTTTAAGAGTGTGGCGTTATCGTTATGGGGCAATCTCTGCCGGGCCTGTTCCAGAGCCGTTGCCTGAAGCCCAAAACCCAGAGATTGCGGAAGACTTTGATTTTCCATTGGACCCTGGTCGTTTTGGCCCCTATATCCCCTATGTATCCGGCGCTCTACCTGTGGATACCCGTTTCGATGCCCAGAATCCCGGTGTTGGCAGTGATGGCAAGTGTTTTGTTAATATTCAAGGGGAACAAGTCCCCTTCAACCAACTGTACCATGCTGGAGTGGACTGGTTCGCCCTGGATTCTAAGGGCAAAATTCAGGGGTTCCAGGGCGCCGGTGAACCGGTAACGGCTGTAGGCAATGGTGTGGTTACCTGGGTGCAGTCCCTTGGCACTGATGGCTTTGTCATTATTATCCAACACACCTTGCTAGATGCGACGGCTGTTTGGTCCGTATACTGGCATGTTGCAGATGTTCAGGTCGCAGTTGGTGAAGCGGTGAATTTGGGGCAGGTGGTTGCTTCCTTGCATAATCGGGGGCATAATACACATTTACACTGGGAGATACGCACTTTCGGGGATGGCAGTGAATTGTTTGCTCCTGATTCTGCCGGGGGACGGGGAACCTGTAATGGCTATGTCGCCGGTGTTGGTTATACATGGGATGATAATGTCGAACGGGCCAGGCCTGAAGCTTGGGGGTATCTGGATCCGGGTGCTTTTATCGAATCATATCGTGATTGAGGCTTATACAGAAATATATAAGTGTGTTTTTGTAGTACAATTTAAACCCATTAGTAACTACGCAGGTAGGACGCACTTCTACCCCCCCACACATCCTGGAATGCAAAACAAGCGTGTTCGCCCTGGGTTAAGTAGTTAGAATAACTTTAAATATAGGAGTAGGTTTGTATGTTGTATGAAAATGTGTGTATTGAAGGGATGGGGTATGTAATTCCTGATAATGTGGTGACTTCTGAGTGGTTAGAGCGACAGATTGCCCCAGTTTATGAAGCTTTAGGGGTTCCTTTTGGCTATATTGAGCGGTTGACCGGGATCAAGGAGCATCGCTGGTGGGACGAGGACCTAGTGCCCTCTGATGGTGCGGCTATGGCCGGCGAGCGCGCGATTGCTGATGCCGGGATCAAGAAGAAGGAAGTACGTTGTCTGGTGAATACCTCGGTTTGTCGTGATTACATCGAACCGGCCACGGCTACATTTGTGCACCGTAAGCTAGGTCTGCCTTCAGAGGCTATGACTTTTGATGTCATCAATGCTTGCCTGGGCTTCATCAATGGCATCGTTTTGGTCGCTAATATGATTGAACTGGGACAGATCGACACCGGGCTTGTAGTCGCATCTGAGGCCCCGCGTATGGGACAGTTGGCCACCATCCAGCGTTTACTCAAAAATCCACCTGATAAACAATCCTTGCGGGATAACCTGGCTTCATTTACTCTGGGGGCGGCTTCGGTGGCGATGGTTTTGCGCCATGCGTCCAAGTCCAAGACCGGCAAACGCATTATTGGCGGTTTTGCCTATGGTCGTTCCGAGCATTCTGATTTATGTGTTGCCCAGAATGATTGGATGCGTACTAAGTCCACGCCGATGCTGCACGAGGGTGCCAAGACTGTGGCGGTGACCTGGAAGAATTTTAGGAAAGAGCTAGGGTGGCATAACGGTTCGATTACCAAGTTATTTACCCACCAGGTCAGTGAACCGCAACGTGTATTAGGTCTTACCAAAACTCTGAGATTGCCTGCTAACGGTATGGATTACCCAACACTGTCATATTTAGGGAACACGGGAGCTGTTGCTGCCCCTATCTGTATGGCTATCGCCAGAGATGACAAATTCCTGGTGGATGGTGACCGTGTCGTGTTATTAGGTGTTGGCAGTGGTATCAATAGTATTATCCTGGGTATTCAATGGTAGTTAAAGTCCAGGGGGAATGCGGAATTCGTTTGTAAAATATGGTCAAGGGAGAAGATAATGCAAGCTTATAAGTCTCTATATCCGTTTGAATCCCACTGGATGGATTTAAACGGTGTGCGTTACCATTATTTGGATGAAGGGCCGCGGGATGCAGCGCCAGTGGTGATGTTACATGGAAATCCTACCTGGTCGTTTTATTACCGTACCTTGATACCCCAGGTTAGTGAAACCCACCGGGTCATCGTTCCTGACCATATGGGCTGTGGTCTTTCCGATAAACCCCAGGATTATCCGTATACACTAGAGCAACACATTCAAAATGTAGAAGCCTTGATAGCGCATCTGGGTCTTGAAAATATCACGCTCGTGCTCCACGATTGGGGCGGTGCCATTGGCTGTGGCTATGCCACGCGGCATCCTGAGAACATCGCGCGTCTGGTGCTCTTCAACACCTCTGCCTTTTACGCGCCAACAGTCCCCTTGGTTTTAAGGTTAGCGCGGAGTCCTATACTAGGCGATGTGATGTTACGGGGTTTCAATGCCTTTGTCTTAGCCGCGCTAGTTTGGGGGACTTCACAGCCACAGCGCTTTACCCCGGCCGTCCGTGAGGGATATTTGGCTCCTTATAATTCATGGGATAAGCGTATCGCGGTTCTCAGATTCGTACAAGATATACCTTTGGAAAAGGCCCATTATACGCGGCAGACTATAAATGAGATTGATAGGCGTTTGGGTTCGTTACATAATCGGCCCATGCAGATATTTTGGGGCGCCGATGATTTTGTCTTTACTGTAAAGAGTTTTCTCAATGGCTGGTTGGAGCGTTTCCCTAATGCGGAGGTACACATTTTTGAAGATGCCGGGCATTACGTTGTAGAAGATGCCCATGAACGAATTTTGCCACATCTATTACGTTTTCTTAGTGAGTCCAATGTCCATTAAATTATGTAGTCTTATAGCTCTCTGCCCTGTCCTTGGGGGCGTTGGTACAGGAAATCATTTTTTAGATGGGGATTTTATGATGGAGGTATTACATTAGATGGCTGAACTTTATAATGTTGCCCAAGCCCTGGCCGATGTAGCGGCCCGCGTGCCTTACCAGCCGGGTATCATTTACCCTTGTGGGCGGGATTCCAAAGGCCGGGTAACAACAGTACAATTAAACTTTAAACAACTGAACGAAGAAGTGGATTTCTACGCCCACGGCCTGACCGCTTATGGAATACATAAAGGTGACCGGGTTCTGTTAATGGTACGCCCTAGTATTGAACTCATAGCACTGGTCTTTGCTATGGTAAAAATGGGAGCTGTTCCGGTTTTAATTGACCCCGGTATGGGCTGGAAACCGTTTCTACAATGTGTGGCCGATACCGAGCCGGTAGCCTTAGTGGGGCTACCGTCCGCTCATATACTGCGCCGGTTTTTCCCCAAGCCTTTTAAAACTGTTAAGCGGGCTGTCGTCGTGGGTAAGCGCGGTCTGGCCGGAGTTTTCGGCAGCGTAACTTTAGATGATTTGCGGGTTGAGGGCCGGGGACCGTTCCCGGTCGCTCCTACCACAACTGAAGATGAGGCGGCGGTAGCGTTTACCTCCGGTAGCACCGGGGTCCCCAAAGGTGTCGTTTACTTACAAGGGATGTTCCGCGCCCAAATTGACTTGATGCGCCGGGAGCTAAATGTCCAACCTGGTGAGGTAGACCTGGCATTACTCTATATCTTCGCCGTTTTCAATCCTGCGTTAGGGGTAACAACCGTAATCCCCGATATGGACCCCACGAAATCCGCCGCAGTCAACCCCGCCTATGTTGTTGAAGCAATTCAGACCTATGGCGTTACAAATGCCTTTGGCTCCCCCACCATCTGGAAACGTGTTGTGCCCTACTGCATGGAGAACGGGATCACATTGCCTTCCTTGAAGCGGGTTCTGATGGCCAGCGCGCCGGTTCCTCCGGCCTTGGTGGGTGACCTTTTGGCGCATATATTAGCGCCGGACGCCGATGTTAATACCCCCTTTGGTGCCACTGAGGCTATGCCCCTTACGTTTATGAGTGGCTATGAAATTGTAGCCCAGACGGCGGCCTTGAGCGAACAGGGCCGGGGGATGTGTGTCGGCCGTCCACTAGAGGGTATCACAATGCGTGTGATCCATATTACAGATGAGCCTATCCCTACGTGGTGTGAAGATTTAGTGCTCCCTCAAGGTGAGATCGGTGAGATTGTTGTCAAAGGTCCGGTTGTTACCCGTATATACTTAAACCGTCCAGATAAAACTGCAATGGCTAAAATTCAGGATACCGACGGTATCTGGCACCGTATGGGGGATACTGGCTACTTCGATGAACACGGGCGTCTGTGGTTCTGTGGCCGTAAAGCTCACCGCGTTGAGACCTCTCATGGTACGCTCTTCCCTGTGCCCTGCGAGACTATCTTTAATCACCATCCTGGCGTCAATCGTTCCGCGTTGGTGGGGGTTGGCCCACAAGGTGCTCAACGCCCGGTATTAATTATTGAGCCGGGTCAAGATCATAAACCCGAAACTCCTGCTGCCCAGGAGCAATTTATTGTAGAGTTGTTAGCCTTGGGGGCTGAGTATGAGCATACGCGTACAATTCAGACCGTAGTCTTTTATCCTGATTCGTTCCCTGTCGATGTACGGCACAACGCGAAGATCCAGCGCGAAAAGCTCGCCGTCTGGGCGGCAGAGCATAGCGAAAGAGCCGGTGTATGAAAGCTTTAGTGACCGGCGGCGGCGGGTTTCTGGGTCGCTACATTGTGGAACAGTTACTGGCTCGTGGGGATGCTGTAACCGTCTTTGCCCGTGGAGATTATCCTGAGTTAGCTGCTAGTGGGGCGACCTTGGTGCGGGGGGATATCCAGGATTGGCCGGCGGTTGACCAAGCCTGTAAAGGGATGGATACTGTGTTCCACGTCGCTGCACGGGCCGGGGTATGGGGGCCTTGGGAATCCTTTTATGGGGTGAACGTTATCGGCACCGGGAACATTATCGCGGCCTGTCGCCAAAATAGTGTGAGGAAGCTGATTTACACCAGTTCTCCCAGCGTTGTCTTCGATAATACTTCCCATAAAGGTGTGAATGAGGATTATCCTTATCCCCAGACCTATGAGAGCTTTTACCCGGAGACTAAGGCCCGTGGAGAGCAATTAGTCATCGCTGCTAATGGCGTGGATGGCCTCATTACCGTCTCCCTGCGCCCGCATTTGATTTGGGGGCCGCGCGATACCCATCTATTGCCGGGGGTATTGGCGGCTGCTAAGTCCGGGACCTTGCCCCAGGTGGGGGACGGAACCAATAAGGTAGACTTGACTTATGTAGAGGATGCCGCATTAGCCCATCTGTTAGCAGCGGATGCACTTGAACCCGGTTCACCTGTAGCCGGTTCTTGCTACTTTATCAGCCAGGGGGAGCCGGTAGTAGTTTGGCCCTGGATCAAGTCTTTGCTCCAGGAGTTGAATTTACCGGGTGTGCGAATGACCCTGCCGCTGCCGGTAGCACGGGCTATCGGTGCCGCCCTTGAGGCCAGCTATACATTATTTGGCCTTAAGGGTGAACCACGTCTGACCCGTTTCCTGGCCAGCGAGTTAGCCCAAAGCCATTACTATGACATCTCCCGCGCCCAAAAGGACTTCGGCTATGTCCCCCAATTCACAATGGAGGCCGCATTAGATAAAACTTTGGCTTACTTGAAAGCCACCTAGCGTTCAGATGGGGGGGGTGCTACGACTCCCCGGTCTCCACAAATACTGGGCGTACCGTCACACCGGTTTCCGCGTCCTTGTGTACTGCTTCGTATTTCGCCCGGTTGGCATCGTCCACCACCTCCACGAATAGCGCCAGCGTGATTTCATCCAACATCAATTGCGCTGCGTATGCTGCTGCCTGGTTTAGTGCCTGGTGATAGTCGTAAGTGTTGGTGAAACTCTTTACTTCAATGGCATATATTTGCCCCGCATACTGGATCATTAAGTCTACTTTGCCATTCCCTGTGGGGAACTCCGGCCACACCTGAGCACGCCGCTGCAAAAAGTCGCGGATATACGCATATAAGTTGAAATGGTAGACGGCTTCGTACAGACGTAGGTCAGTCTGGCGGCGGGGCGCGTCCTTGAACAGCCACGTGTGATTCTCGCGGAAGAAAGTCTCACAGCGGCGTAATAGCCTTGGCACATTCAGGGCATTGTCTGTAATCGTATCGCTGAGGTCGTCAAATGGATCATAGAGCCGCCCGCTGGTGGGTGCGATTTCCCCTGCGAAATAGTGAAATAGCCGTTTCTGCACGAAAGGACAGGGGAATTTGATAATAAGAGTCCTGTCGGGGGGGTGCTCGGTCCAGTCAATGACGCCATTGAGGTACAGGAAGTTCAATTGTGGGTCTTCGTAACGGAAAGGGTATTCGTGTTGCGTGCGGAAGAGTTCCAGGACGGTGGCCTTGTATGGTTCCTGTCGAGCTTTGCTCACAATGTTGAGTAGGTTATTGTTGGGTAGTGCGTGTAAAGCCAGGTTGTACACCTGCTCAAACTGCGCGACCGTAATCGGCTGCTCCGGGGTCTCGTTGTAGGTCTCCGTGAGCAATTCGCCTAACCATGAGACCAGGCCCGGCTGCCCTTGTGTTTCGTAGAATACGCGGTCGATCACTGCCTGGTTCACCGTTTGCCCACTTTCCTGCTCATACCAGTGGTACATCTCATTGACCTCGTCCGCGGTCAAGTTGGGAATGTGTAGGTTGCGCTGTACATTAAAAGGACTGCCACTTTGATTTTCCACGCCTAGCACTGCCCGCACGCCAATTAATGCTAATCCGTGGAGTTGATATGGGCTAATCCCGTCTGTTTTTTCACGTCGTTGAATATAGATATTCCGGAACACGTTTGCCAAACCGCTGATGCCGGCATCTGTCAGTGCATCAAATTCATCCAGGATCAGGATCAATGGCCTGTCCAGGTATTTACTCGTTAATAGTGTCTCGAATTGTTGCAAGCTATTTGGTGCTGGCAAAGTACAAGTTATTTGTTCCGATAGATGCTGTGTGATATAGTGTAAAATCTCGTTGAGGTTATTATTGTCTTTGAGACTCTGTAAGTTGATTTTAGCGACAGCGAAATGTTCCTCCAATTTTAAGCGCTTGAGGACCTGTTGCATTACCCAGCTCTTCCCCCGTTGCCGAGGTGCCCAAACTGTGATGTAATGCCCGCCTTCAACCGGATCCGTTCCTACCAGTTCCGTATATGCTTGTTGTACCAGTGCCTCACGGGGTACATAATAATGTAGTTTTGTGTTTATTGGCCCATATGACGAAAACTTCCGCATCGTGACCCTCCAATTTCTCTATACTTGTTATTGTAGTCTCCCTGTTTTAGGCTGTCAACCTTATTAACTTGGGACAGACAAACACGATGGGATATGTTATACTGAATACGATTTATGTAGCGCAAATTTTTTGATCTACTGAGTTGTGGAATTTGAAGCTTAAAGATTATTATCCCTGGGTTGTTATCCTACTGGCCGCCAGCATGTTGCGTTTGGTGGCCCCCGGTTGGGATGCGGGAATTGCCGCCCATCCTGACGAGCGGTTTCTCTTAGGCGTGGCCCAGGATACGCCGCTATGGGGAGACCCGTGCACTGTCGCGCCTGGTTTTGCCTATGGGCATCTGCCGGTCTATATTGCCCGGTTGCTGGTCCTTGTTGCACCGGGGACCGACCCGCTTTTTGCCGCCCGGTTGTTCTCCGGTTTGGTGGGAGTCCTAATCGTTACATTAACCGGTGCCCTGGGCCTGTCGGTGGGGGGGCGCAGGGCCGGCTTATGCGCGGCTGCCATTATGGCCGTCGCGCCGTTTCCCATCCAGCAGGCGCACTTCTACACCGTTGATCCCTTGGGTACATTATTGGCTGCGTTTGCCATCCTGTTCACCCTGCGCCGGAAGTGGTGGCTATCTGGGATCTTTACCGGCTTAGCCATTGCTTGTAAAGTGTCCCTGGTTTGGGTATCTATTCCCGTGTGGATGGGCGCGGCTATTTATCCTGGGAGTGTAAAAGATACTACCTCCATTGACAGCCCGTTTATAGAGTGGTGGCGTGATCAGCGCAAGCGTTTATTACATCTTGCCGGGGTTACCTTATTAGCATTTGCCTTGGCTTCCCCTTGGTCGCTCTTACGTCCCTTGACAGCCTGGCGGGGACCTGTCATCCAGGCTTCAATGGTAGCCGGGAAATTTGACTTCCCGTATACTCGCCAGTATGCAGGCACAGCCCCTTTTCTTTATCCCCTGGTCCAAATGGCTCTCTGGGGGCTAGGACTGGCTGTCACCTTTGCCGGTGGGGTTGGGATAACACGTGCTTTATGGCAATGGCGAACGTCAGCTTGGAAAGTCCGCGTGGCCCTTATTTGGACGGTGAGCTATTTCCTGTTGACTGCCGGCGTCTATGTGAAGTTTCCCCGTTACCTGTTGCCCATCTATCCTATCTGGGTTACCTGGGCGGTCACTTGTCTGCCCAGGACTGCTAAACTACTGCCCACTATCCAGGCTGTGTTGTTCTTACTGACATTGCCCCTGGGTATCTCGCAATTGAGCCTCTATACACAGCCCCATCCTTGGGCTGCGGCTTCCCGTTGGATTTACGCCAATCTACTGCCCACAGAGACGGTCGCGGTGGAACATTGGGACCACGCTTTGCCTGTCCCCTTGCCGGAAGGGGAATCCTGGCTTTACAAAGCGTACACATTACCTGTCTTTGATGAGGAATCCCCTGGTAAAGCATCTGAGTTGCGTGCTATTGCCCAGGATACTGACGTAATCATACTGGCGAGCCGGCGCGGTTATGGTGCGCTGTCTCGCCAGCCAGAGCGTTATGCCCAGACATTAGACTGGTATCGCCAACTGTTCGCAGAACGTAGGATTATTACTTTTAGCCGTTGCCCGCATCTCGGTCCCTTGGCCATAACCGATGATCCCTTGGTAGATGCCGGCCTACCGGTCTC
The DNA here is from genome assembly GCA_016928755.1 of Anaerolineae bacterium. Lineage (GTDB taxonomy): Bacteria > Chloroflexota > Anaerolineae > B4-G1 > SLSP01 > JAFGKB01. The sequence goes on from JAFGKB010000017.1 coordinate 9,579, forward strand.
TACTTCCTTAGCCCAACGTTGTGGAACCCCCCATGCTTTGCGGTTACCGCATCTTGATGAGAGCTTCCGGGTCTATGATGCTCCTCTGGTGACGCTTTTAGTACGCTAAATAGCGGAAACTACATAACCGCCCGGCTTAACCCCCCGTCAACGAGGAGCGTTACGCCGGTAACATACGAGGCCGCCGGGGAGAGCAAGAATGCCGCCACCCGCCCGTATTCCTCCGGCTCAGCGATGCGCCCCAGGGGGATTGCCGCTGCGATTTTCTCCGCTTCTGCCTCCGGTGTTGTCCCGTTGCGCGCCGCCCGGTCTCCCAAGAGTTGATCGACCCGTTCTGTGCGGGTCCAACCTGGGCCTATGGCATTGACGCGGATATTGTTTGGCCCTAGTTCTATAGACAGACTCTTGACCAGGCCGACAATAGCCAGCCGTAAGCTATTTGAAAGAATCAGATTATCTAGTGGGTGTTTGACCGTCACAGATGTGTTAAACAACAAACTCCCCTCATTCTGCTGGCGCATGACCGGAATGACGGCATAGGCCAGACGTACCGCGCTCTGAATAGTGAGATTGATGGCGGCATCCCAATCATTAGCCCTGAGATCCAGGAACTTGCCTGGTGGCGGGCCTCCGGCATTGATGAAGAGGGCATCAATACGGCCAAAGTTTTCCAGCGTCATAGCGGCTAGCCGGTCCCCGGCGTTAGCGTCGGCGACATCGGCCACGATGGGCAACACTTCCACCCCGGTTTCATCTGCCAGCCTTTGGGCTGCCGGGGTAAGCTGCGCTTCGTTGCGTGCACAGAGGGCGATATTTGCCCCTTCTTGTGCCAAGGCATAGGCTGTGGCATATCCCAAGCCCCGGCTCGCGGCTGTCACCAAAACTACTTTATCTTTAAGCCTTAGATCCATAATAACCTCCTGTACTAACTGGTGCATTGCACTTTCTTAAGTGCGTTGCACCTGGATAAATTGCACCTGGATAAATTGCACCTGGCCGGAATCCTGTCCTTGGATTTGCATTAAATCGCGATCAAAGACAAGCCGATAATAATAAGCAAGGCTCCCAGTACCTTATTCCTAGTAATCGGTTCTTTGAGCAGCATAAAAGACAACCCCAGGGTAAACAATGGCGATATTTCACTTACCGCTTTAACAATCGGCGGCTCCCCCAGTTGTAGGGCATATAACAGCGCCTGCCATTGGATAATAACAAACACACCCCGCCCGGCAGTGACGGCCAAGGACTTCCGATTGACCCAGCCTAAGTCAGGTTTAAAGACGCATTGTGCAATAACGGCGACAATTGCCAGACGGATAAAGTAATAGGTGAAAGGATTCATAAATTCCTGGTTGAAGATGTACTTTATGGTATAGGCGTTAATTCCTAGCAGTGCTGAAGCGATTAGTGGCGTCAGCAAGCGTTTAATGTGCGCTGTTTTCGCCTCTGGGTGCAACTTGTTATTTGCTGCCCGTAATTCGCGGTTAAGAAGTGCTATCCCGGTAACGGTAACCAGCATGCCGCTTATGCTCATCCATGTTAGCGTCACCGGTATCAGCCAGGCAGTCAATGGCGCTACCGCCAGCGTGAAAAGCGGTGATAGCGAGAGCAGCGCGCTGACGGTGCTGGCATCATCAATTTCAAAAGCTTTAAAGTAGAAGTAGTTTGCCGCAAAGTCGATAGTGGATGCGAAGACCAGGGCCGCTATAGCTGCAAACTTAAGCTGTATTTCAAAGAAGAAGGGCGCGAGTGGAATTAGAAGGCTGAAGAGTACGGCAAAATTAACGCTTAAATAGTTTTTCGTATCTGTGTAGCGTAAGACATACTTGGCCAGGGTCCGGCCTATGGCCGTTGCTAAAGCTGAGATTAGGCTCAGGACAAGGGGCAGACTCATACAACATCGGATTCAAAGCGTAATAGTGTCTGTCCGATATAAATATGGTCCCCGGTAGCCAGTATCTGCGATTCTACAAGCTGCTCATCATTGACCAATGTCCCGTTATGGCTGCCTAAGTCCTCAATGCACCATTGCTCCTCACGCCACATAATCAACGCATGGTGTGAGGATGTAAATGGGTCTTGGAGTACAATCGTATTATCTTCAGCCCGGCCTATTCCGGTTACGGAGCGTAGCTGCACACTCTTCCCGACTTCATCACCTTCCTCAATAATCAGATATGCTGTTTGTGGCTGCGTTTTAAGGTGTGACTCTCCTTTTTGTAGATCCCGCCACATAATGCCAAAGGCAATGCCTAAGAATGCATAGAGCAACAGTGCCATTAAAAGCCGTAGGCCCAACAGTACCCCTTCCGTCAACAACGCTTAAACCTCCAGGGCTTGAAGAGGTTGTGTCCCACTGGCTTTCTTGAGCTTGTCTTTTTCCTCTTCGGCATAAATTAAGTCTACACCGGAGAGAGAGATTAAATCCCCCGGTCGCAGAACAATCTCTTGCACCGAAAACCCATTGACCTTGCTGCCGCAGCTACTCCCTAAATCCTGGAAGATGTAGCGCCCGTAACGGTGACGCAATTGTGCGTGATGGCGTGAGATGCCCTGTTGCTCTAAAATCAGGTCGTTATCCAATGAACGGCCAATACGTATTATCGGTTGGTTTAAGTCAAAGCTGCGCTCGCCTTGGACAATCAGATAGGCCCGTGTTGTATTGCCGGTCTCTTGTGTTAGCATTGACTGGATGCGCAGCAAATCTAAGTCCCGGGTTTGTTCATCATCAGGGGCGAGTTGATCTGCGGGTGTGATACGCACGGCATGTAATGGCAGTTTGATGTCGGGTTGGAGTATGATCACCGGCGGCTCTTTTAAGCGCACGTTCATCCTTGTCGCCAATGCTTTTAGTGCATCGGTCAATTGCGCGCTTAAGTCTGGATGGTGCGCTCTCAGGGCCTCCATATCGTCCGGGTTTAGGGCGATACGATACCGCCCCGGTACTTCCAAGATACCGTCATTCCCTATCCGCTCGCCATCCTCAAGCGCGCGGACCAGGTGTTGTGCAACATCCTGCGGTAACAATCGCCCGGCGAAAAGCCTTACAAAAGGCTCTTCCACCAGTTGTTCAATCCAGCTCTCAAGACGCATTAGGTTTTTCATAGATGGGATTATAAGTTGGAACTGGAAAACGTAAAGTCAAAGCCAGGCGACTACAAAAGTCTTAAGTTGTAATATGCCGAGATATGGACTTATCTGTTAACCCAGGGACATGTTGGACAATATCCTTAGGGAGAGTTTTGTAGTCTTGCTATGACTTTATCAACACCGGGAAGCGGTGTCTTGAGCAGTGCTTTCGCCAGTGTGAGGTCGAGTGAACAATTTAAGGGGCGGTTCATACCACTGGCTTGGCTTGAGGCCGGGATAATAGGTTTGGGATTCTCTCCGTGGTAGCGCACCATACGTGTCCCAAATTCGTAACGCGAAAGTACTTGGTCCCCGGCAATATTCAACACGCCAATATAACTATGCCGTGCCAATTCTAGCAGCGCATCAACTAGGCTCTTGACCCATACCGGATTGCGTAGTTCATCGTTGAATAATCGCACCGGTGTCCCTATTCGGATCCCCTCTAACACCCATCCGCTATGGCGGTCAATATAGGGTTGGAAACCATAAATCAAGGAGGTCCGTACAATCACTGCTGCGCCTCCTGTTTTTCTTACTTCTGCCTCCGCCAGTGCTTTACTGCGCCCATAACTGGTAATCGGGCTAGGGATATCCTCTTCTTTGTAATCCCCTTGTTGTCCATCGAAGATAACATCGGTTGAAATATGGATTAGCCGCGCGCCAATTCCCGCCGCTGCCCAGGCTATATGCCGGGTTCCCCAGACATTGATCGTTGAGAAATCGGCATTGCTACCTGGATTCGCCGCGGCTGTATGGATAATAACTGCCGGGTTTACACTTTGAATGAGTTCTTCGACGGCCCGTTTATCTCTTAGATCTATTGCATGCCAGGTAACTCCAGGTATATCTATCGGGTGATTGTAGTAGGTCGCAGTCACTTCCCAGTTGTCTCGCGCTTGTGTGACCAGGTGTTGTCCCAGATAACCACTCCCACCGGTGACTAGCATACGCAGCTTGGTATAGGTCATAGTCTACCCTCACTTATGTCATAACATCTGATGACTATACTCGAAAACGGCACTGAATTAAGGGGATTATACCATGCCAATGCGTCTATTTGTAGCAGAATGTTATAATATGAGACGTGAACCCGTGATGCGTGAGGAGTATAATCACTATATGAAACGTAGAACTATCTTGAGATTTGCCTTGGGGATATTCTTGGTTGTGGTGGCACTGTTAGGTAGTCTACAGCTTGTTGCCCGCCAACGCTTTTTAACACGTGGTAATGAGGCTGCCGCGCCTTCATTGGTTGCTAATACAGAAATTCCTTTTACCTGCGTCAATGTATCATTGGAGCAATATACCGGACCCCAACTTGCTTTAACCCTGGACTCTATTGCTGCCGGTGGTTTTGGCTGGGTACGCCAGCGTTTCCCCTGGGCGGAAATTGAGCCTTCTCTCGGAGACTGGCAGTGGGAATCCTGGGATACTTTGGTCACGGAGGCTGCTGGCTATGATTTGCAGATGCTGGCCGTCCTGGATACCGCGCCGGAGTGGGCCGGCATGCCCCCTGACCCGGCTGCTTTTGCGGAATTCGCCGGTGCTTTTGCGACACGGTATGGCGATAGTTTGACCTATTACCAGATTTGGCATAACCCTAACCTGGGGGCTGCTTGGGGTGGTTATGCAGATGCCTATGGCTATGTGGAGCTTCTCTCCCAGGCCGCTGAGGCTATTCGATCTATTGACCCTGATGCCCGTATTGTATTGGGGAGTCTGGCTCCCAATGCAGAACAGGGTAACCGTAACTATGCCGAAGACATCTTCCTGGAGATGCTCTATGTTGCCGGGGCGGAACCCTATTTCGATATTGTGGGAGTGCAGCCCTATGGTTTTGATGTTGCTCCCTATGACCGTACCACAAATCGCGAGACCATGAACTTCTCCCGGGCTGTCTTGGTGCGGGAAGTTCTGCTTGCCCATAATGATGGTGATAAGGCCATCTGGGCCAGCCACTTTGGCTGGAATCACAAGCCCGAATCCTGGCCCGGTCCCGCTTCCATTTGGGGTAATGTCAGTGAGACACAGCAAGCTGAATACACGATTGCCGCTTTAACCCGTGCCCAGGCTGAATGGCCCTGGATGGGGATGATGTGCATTAATAGCTTCCAACCACGCCCTTCGACGGTAGCGCAGGATGTGCCAGATGCTGAAGAACATTGGGGCTTCGCGTTGGTTGGTCCAGATGGGACCCCTAAACCCGTTTACGAGGCGTTACGTACCTGGCATGCGCGCCCTGTAAGTGCTCAGCCTGGTGTTTATAATGCCGGCACAGATTTAGCGGACTTTGAAGGAACCTGGACCCTTGGCCCGCAAGGTGCCGACATCGGGCAGAGCGGGGACCGGGTTAGTCTGACCTTTGAGGGCACCGGCGTGGCGTTAACCGTTCGCCGTGGGCCATACCGCGCTTTTCTTCTTGTCACTGTGGATGGTGAGCCGGCTCCCTCCTTGCCCCGTGATGAGACCGGACGCGCCTATGTGGTTCTCTATGATCCCTTGGCGGCGGTGGCGACGGTTCCTTTGGCGGAAAACCTGCCGTATGGCGTGCATACCGTTACGGTGGTCGCCGACCGGGGCTGGGGCCAATGGGCCTTGGCGGAGTGGCACGTGTTTAACCAACCGGATTTACACAGCTATCATGGGGGCTTGTTAATCTTTGTCTTGTTAGGTCTACTTGGCTTTACCTTGGCAATTATAGCCGGGTGGCAAATGGACTGGGGCCAGGTGGGTCGTATGTTGCACACACTGTGGTCACGGCTTGGGGATGGCGTGCAATGGGTTATCGCCGTTATCCTCAGTGCCATCTATATCTTTGCGTCCTGGCAGACTATCGGCCAGGATATCTTCCGCCGTTTGGGTGAGGGAGGTGGGTTGTTGGCCGTTGCCCTGGCGGCGGGCACATTCTACCTTTCCCCGTGGTTAAAGCTCACGCTCTTAGCCGGGGCATTCGTGGCTTTAATTGTCATCCTGCGTCCCGATTTAGGATTAGCTCTGACAATGTTCGCAGTACCTCTCTATATGCACCCCCTCTCACTGCTAGGGAAGTCATTCTCCCTGGCCGAGTTGGTTTTACTACCTACCTTAGTGGGTTGGGTCGTGGCCCTTGCTCCCGGTGACCGGGGCTGGAAACACTTAAAGGGCGGTGGTTGGGCACAATTAAGAACTGAGAGCCTTGGCGCACTCTTGCGCCGTGCCCGTTGTTGGCTCCGGGAGACTTTGCGCTCGCCATTCTTCTACTTTCTTGTCATCGCTGTTGTATCGACTCTCTTTGCTGCCCACCGGCGCGAAGCCCTGCGCGAATTACGCTTGGTTATTGTCGAGCCGTTGCTATTCTACCTGGCCCTGACCACGTTGCCCCTCGACCGCCGTTCTCGATGGCGTATCCTTGACGCCTTTGTCCTGGGCGCTCTTTTAGTGGCGGGTGTGGGTCTGGTCCAGTACTTCCAAGGGGATGTTATCACGGCAGAGGGTGGGGTGCGTCGCTTGCGCAGCATCTACGGTTCCCCTAATAACGTGGGCCTGTATATGGGCCGTGTCTTGCCGTTGCTCATTGCCCTAGTCCTGTGGGGCGGTGAATGGTCCCTGCGCTCTTTCCGTGACCTCTCAAATCGCCGGTTATTGTATGCCCTGGCTGCAATTCCCACCGGCCTGGCATTACTACTGAGTCTCTCCCGTGGTGCCCTGATCTTGGGTATCCCGGCGGCCTGTGTTGTGATGGGCATCCTGGCCGGAAAGCGGTGGCGGCGCGTTACCCTGGGCTTAGTAGTCCTGGGTATCCTGGCTCTCATACCACTCCTCCAAACCCCGCGTTTTGCCGGTTTATTGGACCCTTCCAGTGGCAGTGCCGGCTTCCGTTTGGCTCTGTGGCGTAGTTCCTGGTCACTAATTCAGGATTACCCGCTCCTGGGCGTTGGCCCGGATAACTTCCTCTACGCTTATCGTACCCGTTACGTTCTCCCTTCTGCATGGGAGGAGTTTAACCTGTCGCATCC
>JAFGKB010000108.1 GCA_016928755.1 Anaerolineae bacterium
ACATCCTCAATAGCAAGAGCTATCTGGCCGGCCTCAAATGCGCCCTCCACTGCTTGACCGGTCCCATAGGCCTTGACCTCCTTACGCGGGTAGATTAAGGGTTCGCCGAGTTGTAAGGCCATAGCGGCAGCCGTAGGCAGGGCAGCGTAAGGAACCGCCGCGATACGGTCATAGTTTAGCGGGCGGGATAATGCGATATAGGCATCCACAACGCGACGGAAAAGAGCCGGGTACGATATGACCCGCCGCAGGTCGATATAGACGGGAGATTGCTTGCCAGAGGCCAGGGTAAAAGAGCCGAATTTCACGCAACCGGCCTCGAATAAACCACGGATCAGGGCTACGTGAGGCTTAGGTACGGGTTGTACTCCACGGTGGGCCATAATCTGATCACGAAGTATTTGGGCCGCCTGGCGTGGGTCATCTGCATAGAGTACCCCACGAGAGACAGGAACGATCATGCCTATACCCCGGTCATCCAAACCGGCGGTTAATGTCGCGGCCAGATCCCCCCCTTGTGCACCTACACCAGGAGCCAGAATCCAAGAATGGGGAGCCACTTGACGCACTGCGGCTAAGGCATCAGGTTGTGTTGCACCCACCACAAAGGCGATCTGCTCACTAGCACCCCAACTTTGCGCCTGCCGGGCGATCTCGAGATACAATGGTTCAAGGCCGTGGTGTTGGATTTGTGAAGCCGAAGGATTGGAGGTATGACAGAGCAAAAAAGCTGTTTTACCCTCGTAGGCAATAAATGGCGTGATGCTATCTTTGCCCAGATAAGGGTTGAGGGTAATGGCATCGGCACCCCAGACTTCAAAAGCAGCCCGGGCATAAGCCTGGGCAGTGTTGCCAATATCGCCACGCTTCGCATCTAAGAGCACGGGAAGGTCACCAGGGATAGCGGTGATAACTTGACGTAAAGCCTCCAATCCAGCCGGCCCAAACTGCTCAAAGAAAGCGAAATTGGGCTTATAACAACAGACTAAGTCAGAAGTCTGAGCAATGATGTCTAGGCAGAATTGTTTTATCCGCTCTACATCAGGGTCACCGGGCATAAAATCAGCGGAGATACGCGCGGGATCAGGGTCCAAACCAACACATAACAACGAATTATTGCGGTCAATAGCAGCCGTCAATTTATCCACAAAACTCTCAGACATAGTTTTTTACCTCACATAAAGTTTAAAAAATTACAAATAACCTGCGGTAGTTATAACTACCGCAGGTTATCGCAGCTCATACTATTAAAACCGGGGGACAGAAGCTTAATAGTTTTTAAACATCTGCACACCCCGGCAAGATATACTAATGGACCACATCTCATATGCTTACCCCTCTGAAACCTTGAGTGGCCTTTCTTCTTTAATATCTCACTATCAATTCCCATTGGGAATTGTAACAACAGAAAGAAATAATCCTAATTTACGGACCGCTTCGACAAAATCATTATAATTAATCGGTTTGGTAATATAGATACTGCACCCTAAATCATAACAATGCTTGACTTCATTAACATCATCAGTAGTTGTAAGAATAATTACCGGAATATAACGTAATTCTGATGAGGCCTTCATACGTGTCAGTACTTGATATCCATCCAGCACCGGCATATTCAAATCAAGCAAAACTAACAAGGGTGAGGGCCGGCGATTGCCGGCCCAGGAACCCTCGCTATTGAGGAAATCCAGCGCCTGCTGTCCATCTGTGAGATGGATGACCTGATTTGAAAGGCCGGCACGGTGCAAATTCTTCTGTAATAAACGTGCATGACCGGGATCATCTTCAACGAGTAAAATCGTTACTTGTGACATATTCGCCATCTTTTCTCCTGTTTACTTTAGGTGTGTAGGCAATGTAAACCAGAAAACACTCCCATTACCAATACAACTTTCAACACCAACATCCCCACCCAATTTATTAACAATCCGTTGGACAATTGAAAGGCCCAAACCATGTCCCTCAGCACGGGACTTATCAAGCCGCTTAAACTGTGAGAACAGCCCAGAACATTGTTCTTCACTAAGGCCAAGCCCATTATCCTTGATCCAGAAACGCACTAGAGGATCTAGGCTAGGGTTATCCTCAGACGTTATCTGTTGGTCAAACCCCAATTCGACCACAGGCAACAGATTCTCTTCTGGATTTCCGCCATATTTTATCGCGTTGCTAATGTAATTAGTCCAGATTTCCTCAACCCAGGGGGCATGACCGTATACAAGGGGCCAAGTTTCAGGTATTAAGATGTCGGGATGATATTCCTGGATTAGATGCTGCAGGCGTTTCTTAACTTCTGAAATAATAGCCGGCATATTGAGTGGGGCAAGAGTGATATCCTGGGCATCACGAACACTCGCCAGTAACAAGAGTTCATCTATAATCGAGGACATCTTATATCCTTGCTGGACAATCATATCCAACATTTGCTGTACATTTTCATTGGCGGAGTCAGTAAACAACCTTTTCAATAAACCACCGGCTGCAATTAACGCGGTCAAAGGATTTTTAAGGTCATGGGCTACGGTATGGGCAAAGGCATCTAAATCCGCATTCCGAGAGCGTAACTCAAGGGTCTGTTGTTGTAGTGCTTCTTCCATACGCTTACGCTCTGTAATATCAGTACCAACTTTTACAAAGTGGGTCACAGCATCGGCTTTGCTACGCACCGGTGAAATTGAGGCTAGTTCCCAATAGAGTTGCCCATCTTTTTTATAGTTCTGAAATTCTCCCCGCCAGGCACGCCCAGATCTAATCGTAGCCCAGAGGTTATTAAAAAATTCAGCACCTTGATAGTCAGATTTCAAGATACTCGGTTTCTTACCCCGAGCTTCAGAATAAGAGTATCCGGTAATAGCTGTAAACTCCGGGTTTACGTACTCAATATTACCCTCAATATCGGTAATCACCACCATACTAGGACTTTGTTCAACAGCGCGGGCAAGCTTTCGCATTTGCTCAATCAGCCGGGCATTATCAATAGCGACGGCTACGGAAGCAGCAAGCGTTTCGGCTAAGGTCAAATCGGTAGAGGTAAACCGCCCGTTATGTTTATTCACCATCTCTAAAACGCCGATAATACTACCGCGTACCTTGAGCGGTACTGCCAAAATCGAATGTGTTGTAAAACCTGTGGCCTCATCCACTTCAGGGGAATAATGAGGGCTATCGTCTACATTATCAACAATAATGCTTCTTCCAGTCCGGGACACATATCCGGCAACACCTTTATTCGCCGACAAACGCATGTTGACAAGCGTGGGTTCGTTTTCCAATTGGGCATGGTGATGGGCGGCCCAACAGACCAAAGCATTCTCAGAAGTACCATCCAAAAGCCAAACTGATACACCGTCAGCATCTACAATATCTGTCGCAAAAGTAGGTAATTGCGCCGCGATCTGATCAGCCTCCAGGGTAGAGGCTAGTTTTTGCCCTAGTTGATTAATATGGGTGAGTGTCTCGGTATATTTATGGAGCGATGTCTCAGCTTCTTTACGCTCGGTAATATCACGATTCCCGATGCTGCGCCCCAACATTCTGCCATCAGCCCCATAGACGGGACGGCAAACGTGTTCAATCCAACGGATGCTACCTTCACGGGTGATAATGCGAAATTCAGAATATCCGTCGTTTTTGGTATGCCATACCTGTTTCCAGTGTTGCTCATAATAGGCCCGGTCTTCAGGATGAACGATAGATTCCAGTAAACTCCTGTCTGCGGTAAATTCTGCGGCTGAGTATCCGGTGATCCGTTCACAAGCGGCAGAGATATAAACATATTCACCGTCTGGGTCTAACCAATACTCCCAATCATACATAAACGCCGCGATGGTGCGGTAGCGTTCCTCACTAGCGCGCAAGGCAGCAAGGGCCTGAGCACGTTCGTCAATAAGGCGTTGCTGCTCCATACAACGGTCAATAACCGAGGGAAGCAGGTTCAGGTAACCACCAGCGACATCTTTAACAATGTAATCACTGGCCCCGAGTTTCATCGCTTCAACGGCAACCGATTCACTACCACCACCGGTCACCACAATAGTCGGCGGTAAAGGACCACGTTCCAATAGTTTACGGATGACGGTCAACCCATCATGGACCGGCATTTCCTGGTCAATAGCCAGAAGGTCATATTGACCGTTGTCATACATCTCCAAGCCGGACGCACCATCAAGAGCCACTTCCACACTATAACCCGCCCGGCGCAGTCGCTTCTGCACGAGCCGGGCCAAACCAGCATCATCTTCCATATATAAGATACGGATGGGTTGTAATTCACTCATATAAAACTACTATAGATTATACCTTGTAAAAAGCAAATATTCCCTTTAAGTTATCAAACAGGAGGTGTCAATTCTGGTGCTGTGAGATAAGGTATAGAAAAACTGAACGTTGTTCCAATTTCAGGCGCGGAATCAAACCAGATACGCCCACCATGACGGCGGACAAGGGCCTTTACATAGGGTAAACCCATACCCTCACCCGGCGTATC
>JAFGKB010000109.1 GCA_016928755.1 Anaerolineae bacterium
TCAAGGTGCCGCCTGTTTTACCCTCCCAAAATTAGCCGGGTCCGTGTGCAGCGGCGCGGAACTTCTTTTAATCCTAGTGCGTTAAGCACCTCATCTGGCCGTCCAGTTGCGCCGGGTCGCGCACTCAACCGCATCCATAGTCCCGCACTCCAGGATGGTGGTGGTACTTCTTGCCTGAGTGCGCCTATCAATGGCCGTAAATCATAAGTCTTACCCCGGTATTTACGCCCGCGCCGGGGCCGCAGAATACTCTCCGCTTCCAATAACGTCGTTATTGCGGTCGCCATTTGCTCTTGAGGAACATCTTTCAGGCTGATGCAATACTCCGCTTCCATAAGCTGCTCGGAAAGGGCTGGTTCTTGCTCCGGGACATTTTGCGTAGATACCACTTTTAACTCTGCCGGCGTCTTCCCTATAAGCGCATTCATGATTTCTTCTGCCGGCCAATACTCATCCAGCAGCACATCCATTAACTCCGCTTCGCCCCCACAGCCTACCGGTAACGGGGCTGCTACATTGAGCTTTGGACGTGGATTAAAGCCTTGGGAATAACGTACCGGGACTTTTGCCCGCCTTAAACTGCGTTCCCATATCTGACTTAGTTCTAACACCGATATATAGGCTAATGGCCCACTATTAGCAAAAGTAATACGGTAGCGCAATGATGGTGCCGGCGCTAATGTTTCTTCAGACATTGCCATTCCTCCGTGTGCATACCGGGATAGTTTGTAAGAATGCCGCAAGCGTGACACCGTTCCCGGCAATCGCTGAGCAGTTCACCTTCCAGGCTACGCCGGTAGTCCTGTAACAGGAAGGTTTTCTCTACACCACTGTGTAAATGATCCCAGGGGAAGACCTCATCCTCAGAGCGTTGGCGGTGCAGGTAGAAGTCCAGGTCTACAGCGTTTTCCGTGAAAGCCTGTTGCCATGCCGCGTCGTTGTGCCAATCCTGCCAGGCATCAAAGCGCGCGCCTAACTGCCACGCCCGTTCCACAACGGCATTCAGCCGCCGGTCCCCACGGGCCAGCAGGGCCTCCAACAGTGTGTCGGAGTAACTGTTCCACATCAGTTGCAACCCCCGCCCCCGCACCCGGCGTTTTAAATATCCCTGGCGTTGTTCTACAGTTTCTTCATCGGCCAGCGGTTCCCACTGGAAAACAGTGTGGGGCTTCGGGACAAAAGTACTCACGCTAACGTGGACTTCGGCCTTACGGCCTTGTTTCTCACGTGCGATATGTTTGACTTGGTGCGCAATATCAGCAATTGCTTCTATATCCTCATCCGTTTCCCCCGGTAAGCCTAACATAAAATAGAGCTTAAGGGTCCGCCAACCCCGTGTAAAGATCTCTTCTGCTACTTGTAAGATTTGTTCTGTGGAGATGCTCTTGTTAATGCGATTGCGTAGCCTGTCGGTGGCGGCTTCCGGTGCAATGGTGAAACCACTGCGCCGGCCTTGGGTCAACATATCGGCTAAATCTACAGATACTGACTCAATCCGCAGGCTCGGCAGTGAGATGCTAATATGTTGGCCCTCAAAACGCTTGAGCAGCCGTGTGAGTATCTCCTGTATCTCAGAGTGGTCCGCCGAAGATAGTGATAGAGGCGCGACTTCCTCGTAGCCGGTCGCTTCAATAACAGCCACGATGCTTGCCTCAATTTCCGCCGCCGGTCGCTCGCGCACCGGGCGGGTGATAGTCCCGGCCTGGCAAAAGCGACAGCCCCTGGTGCAGCCGCGATGGATCTCAATCGTGGCCCGGTCGTGTACAATCTCGATATTGGGCACAATCTGGTGGATGGGGGTGGGGGGGAGGTTGGGCAGCAGCCGTTTCTTAATCGTAGCCGGGGCTGCGGGTATCGTGGGGGTCACGTCCGCAACGGTCCATGCCTGGGTATAGTTGACCTGGTAGAATCGTGGAACATAGATTCCTGGAATGTCTACCAAAGCGCGCAACTGTACCTCGCGGGGTTGCTCGCGGGTCTGGCGTAGTGCCTCTACAATATCCATAATGACGGCTTCCCCTTCCCCGATAACAAAGGCATCGAAGAAGTCAGTAATTGGCTCGGCATTGAAGGTCCCATGTCCCCCACCGATAACCAGCGGATGGTGATGTGTGCGTTCTGTACTGTGGATAGGAAGACCTGCCAGGTCGAGCAGTTCCAGGCTATTGGTGAATAGTTGTTCATAGGCTGTGCTAATGGCTAAAATATCAAACGCGGCAACCGGGCGGTAGCTTTCCAAAGTATAGAGGGGCATATCCACGGCTCGCATTTGGTCGATCATATCCGGGGCGGGTAGATATGTCCGTTCCGCCACAGTGTCAGGCCGGGTATTTAAAATATCATAGAGGATTGTCAGTGCAAAATTTGACATCCCCAGGTCGTAGATATCGGGGAACGCCAGACAGATATGCATATCCACACTATCCCAGGGCTTATGGACGGCGTTATATTCTCCACCGACATAGCGACCGGGCTTTATAACACGATGCAACAAAGACTCTATATGCTCCCAGGGTAGCGGAGCATAACTGGATTGTAATGTATTCATATTCAAGTAGGTAGAGGCTTAGCCGCTGTGTTGTTCGCTTAATAACTTGACCCAGATATTGCGACGGCGTGGCCCATCAAACTCGGCCAGGAAAATCCCCTGCCATTTGCCTAGTTTGAGCTTCCCCGATTCAATAAAGATAAAGTGATCGCTACCCGTTAAAACGGATTTTATATGGGCGGGGGAATTACCTTCTCCGTGACGGTAGGGCAATGTGTCTGGAATCACATGTTGCAGGGCCATTGCTATGTCTTTCTCTACATCTATATCCCAATTCTCATTAAGCACGATACCGGCGGTCGTGTGTGGGCAGAATGTAAAACAGATACCCTCCTTGACCTCTTGGTTGTCAATCGCCGCTTGGATATGGGCTGTAATGTCGATAATATCGACTTTATATCGCGTCTGAACTTCAATTTGCACAAACATCGCTTGTGATTATCTACTCCTTTATGTTAGAAAATCGCGCAATTTACGGCTGCGTCCTGGATGGCGCAGCTTGCGCAGTGCCTTAGATTCGATCTGGCGGATGCGTTCTCGAGTCACGTTAAACGCTTGGCCGACCTCTTCCAAGGTATGTTGGCGGCCATCTTTTAGCCCAAAGCGCATCTCTAGCACTTCGCGTTCTCGCTGGCCTAACTCACCGAGAATATTCTGTATTTGTTCTCGGAGCATCTGCGTTGAAGTTGCATCCATTGGACCAGGGAGATTATCATCTTCAATAAAATCCGAAAGCTCGCTGTTATCCTCATTCCCTACTGGGCTTTCGAGTGACATCGGCTCTTGGGAAATACTAATAATACGGCGGACTTTTGACATAGCCCGGCGCAGTTTGCGTTCCAGGTGTGGCGCAATCTCTTCCCCATCTTTGCGCGCTTGACGGATGACCTTGGTGTCCTCTGCGTCCAGGACATCCATTTCCAATGCCAATTCATCCAGGGTTGGGTCACGTCCTAACTTCTGCGTCATACGGCGTTGTACGCGCATCAAGCGGTTGATCGTCTCTACCATATGGACCGGGATACGGATTGTGCGGGCTTGGTCCGCTATTGCCCGGCTGATAGCCTGACGGATCCACCAGGTGGCATAGGTAGAGAATTTGTAACCGCGCATAAAGTCAAACTTCTCCACGGCTCGCAGTAACCCGATATTGCCTTCCTGGATTAGATCGAGGAAAGATACGCCGCGCCCTACATAACGTTTTGCGATATTAACTACCAATCGCAGATTTGCGCGCACTAACATCTGTTGTGCACTGGCCGCAATGATTTCTATCTGCTTCCACCAATCCAGGGTTACCTCTGCCGCTGGCATATTCGCCTGGATTTGCCGGGTTGTGGGCCAGCGTGTACCTGTATTGACCTTTTCTAAGATATAAAACATTAACTGTGGTGGCAGCAAGTAGAGATTAAGCGCGACATCCAACATCTTGACCACAATAGGTCGCCATACAGGATCATCTCCCCATTGATTCGGCCCCATATGCATATAAAGCTTTGACTTCTGGTCTGAGAGTAGGTCATTCTGTTGTAGAATAATCTCTTCGATAATTTCTATATCGGTTAATATCGCCAGATCATTCTTTTCAGCTATCTTCTGGGCCTCTTGCCATGCTCGCCGTCCATTTCTATATAGTTCGAGTACATTCTCCTCTAAGGCTTCTGGTTGTTCCGCTGTTGCTACCACCCGGCAGATCTCTCCAAGTTGGTCCGCAGCTTCGCGCATCACACATAACCATACTTCTTGGTAGGGTTCCAATAAATCCACCCGGCCTATTTCACGCAGATACATCCTAACCGGATCGTCCACTAAATCCGCATGAATAGCCGCGTCGGCAAGTTCCTCCTCAATTTGATTGAGTTCGTCTTTTGAAGGTTCGTCCTCATCTTCGTCATTATCAAGATTAAATTTATTAAAACTTTCCTTGTCCAATTTTTCCAATGTGATAGTCTCTTCACTCATATCCTCTAACTCTTCCCCTTCTTCCTCATCCTCCCAGGTCTCGTCATCGAATTCTTCTTCTTCATAATCTTCGTAATCTTTTTTATCCCTGTAAGACCTTGGTCCCATTGCTCTCCTCCTATAATAAAAAGGGATAAAGACAAACATGGCTCTACTAAAAAATGGGCGGTAGAACCCATGTTGCTAGAATTGTATTGACGCCGTGTATCTAACCTCTCTGAGCCAATGCTTGTTGGACTATGCGCAGTTTTGCGGATAATTCCCGGATAGTAGTCGCATACTGTGAACCTGTCAAATCACCTTCTCTCTGGGACTCAATAACCAGGCTGTGGATTTGACGGTATTCCTGGTGTAAGTACTTCTCTCTCAAACGTAAAATGGTGCGCAGTAGATCGCGCTGCCATTGTTCCATTGATGCATCAGGCGGTGGGTCTTCCATCCAACAGCGTATTTGCTCTTGTAAATCCGGGAGTAAAACCTCTTCCAAATCCTTCTCCGGATCATCTAACATATCTAGCCAGGCTGCCCAAATCAACCGGTAACTGGCAGAAAAATCATCATCCTCTATGGGGAACAACCCTAAATCCATAAGTTGTTCATTAACCAGTTCCATAAGGTCTGGATAATATATCAGAATTTTTAATACATAAGCTTCTAAATCTACATCTGTGACCTTGCGCCCGACTGGGTGCACTGCCACCTGGCGACGTACTGCGCTTGCCCGTTCCCGGGTTCTCAAGCGATCTAATAACGCACTGGCATTTAGACCTAATTGTAGTGCAATTTCCTGGATATACGCTTCCCGCTCTACACTGTTCTTAATATCCTGTAGTAACGGCAACATAGCATCAATAGTGCGCGCTTTACCTTTCGGTTCGTTGCTATTATGTTGTTTTAAGAGTTGTTGGAAATAAAAGCGAATCACTGGCTGTGCATTATCAAGAAGCCTTTGCCAGTGATCTGGGTCTTGCAGAATGAGTTCGTCCGGGTCTGCTCCCTCCGGAAGTTCCAGGACGCGAATATCCGCATCCAGACGGCCCTCATATCCTACCAACCCCTTCGGATCGAAAATAACATCCCATTGGCGATCCAGCGTTTCCCTGGCCGTCTCTAGCCCTCGCAGCGTCGCGTGGACACCCGCAGCGTCTGGGTCCAATGCCAGGATAAAATTGTGGGTCAGCCGTTGCAGTTGCTTAAGATGGGCTTCGGTTAGTGCGGTTCCCATTGGAGCGACAATATTTTGGTAGCCCTCCTGATAAGGGATCATAACATCCATATAACCTTCAACAATAATCACCGCGTCGGCTTCCTGGATAGCTCGCTTGGCTTTGTCATAACCAAAGAGGATTTTGCTTTTATCAAATAGGGGGGTCTGGGGTGAGTTCATATATTTCGGTTTATCCTCGTCATTGAGGACCCGGCCACCAAAACCGATAATCTGTCCCCGGCGGTCGTAAATAGGTATCATAACCCGGTCACGAAAGCGATCATAAGTTCCGCCTTGTTCCCGTTCCACCAATAAACCGGCTTTAATAAGCTCTTCTACGGTGAACCCCTTGCTCAATAAATGCGTTCTTAATGCATCCCACGACCGCAGACAGTAGCCAAGTTTAAACTCCTTAAGGGTCTGATCTTTAAATCCCCTACGGGTCAGATATTGCCGTGCTACCTCAGCTTGTGGCGCTGTCTTCAGAAGTGTATGATAATAATCGGCTGTTGCCTGGAGGGCTGCGCGCAGTCGTTCATTTTCCTCCTCAGCCTGAATTTGTTCTTCGGTGCGTGGTCGTAACTCAACACCGGCCCTACGTGCTAGTTCTTCCAGGGCTTGTCGGAAGTCCCAACTCTCATATTCCATCACAAAGTTGAAAACATCTCCTCCACGCCCGCAGCCGAAGCAGTGCCAGTGTTGGCTATCTGGAAAGACAAATAAAGAAGGTGTTTTCTCTGTGTGGAATGGGCATAGTCCTTTTAGGTTACGTCCGGCTTTTTGTAGATGTACATATTGTTTAATAACATCTACAATATCCAGTCGTTCCTTAACTTGGTCCACTACAGTCATGGGGTATATTGTACTCTTGGAGGTTAGAAAAGCAAAAAGCCTAGCGCAGCTCTATCTGCCAGTCCATTACTTCAACTACACGGTATTCATCTTGTATCCAATGCATAGCGTGTTCCAAAACCTTATAAATCTGACTGGTATCATTAGATAGGGTGACGAAAGCGATCTCAGCGGATTGCCAGACATCCTGGGTGCCGGTTTCCGCAGCGGCAACCTCAAAACGTCGCCGTAACTGGTTAAGCAGGGGCTTAATCAGATGGCGTTTGCCTTTGAGCGAACCGACACCGGGTAAGTATAGTTTTACAGTACAAGCTCCAATAATCATTGTCTATCGACGTAAAAACGGCGGAGCTTGTACTATTGCCATAGCTCTTAAAATGGCCGCCCCAGCCATTGGGACAGTTTGCAACAAGCTCCGCCATGTTGTCTTTGGATACATCTTTTAGTATGTGCGATTATCTACGGGTACGTAGTGACTGGGCATACATAGTCAAGGAACGCTCAATTTCATCTAATGCCGCTTGACGTTCTTCCCAATTTTTAGTTTCAACGCGAATATGCTGTAAATCTTTATAAACAGAGAAAAAGTGGGTTACCTCTTCCAGGAAGTGTGGTGCCACATCCGATAACTCTTGAACATTCTCAAAGAGCGGGTCTGTAGCTGGCACGGCCAGGATTTTGTCATCGGGGACCCCTTTATCCATCATACGAAAAATACCTATTGGGCGTGCCTCAATCACGCAGCCAGGGAACGAGGGTTCGTTGGTCTGCACAATAATATCCAGGGGGTCACCGTCGTCGTAGAGTGTACGGGGGATAAAGCCATAATCACCAGGATAGTGTAGTGAAGAGTAGAGAACCCGGTCTAACTTGAGAAAGCCACCTGCAACATCGTATTCATATTTGTTGCGGGAGCGTTTGGGGACCTCAACTACAACATAAACAAGTTCGGGGGGATTAGGCCCGGGTTGAAGTTCCTGCCATAAGTTCGCCATTTATTTGCCTCCTTCGTAGAGGGTACAATGTGCTTCCAAAAGTGCATTGTACCTATTTTATTAAGCTGTCGATTTTGCTTGCCTTAGTAATTTTCCTGTTAAATAAGTCGATAACTATTTATGAAGCACCCGATATTCTGGTTGGTGAGATTTTACCGGAGTAGTTTAAGAATTTCTGATCCATATGCCTGTTGCCGCCACGGTCCAATACCGGGAACTTCTTGAAAGTCCTCTAGTTTCTCAGGTGGGGCTTGTGCGATATGCCATAAAACAGCGTTGGGCAACACCACATCGCTATCGACACCCCGTTGGGCGGCTTTATCTTTGCGCCAGGCTTTCAGTGCATGGTAACGCTCCACTACTTCATCAGGCGGTCGCTCTTCTTGGCTAGGGGGGGCGGGTACCTGATTATTTGAGTCGCGCAATGCATGTAAGACACCATTGCCAAAACGGCGTTGTTGGTGACTGGTTAAAATCCCGGAGTTCCTTAGCTCTGTTTTATTATGTGGTTGTACGCGTGCCAACTTAATCAGCCGCTCATTATTAATCACCTTAATAGGCGGGCGGTCCATCTGCTCGGCGGTCTTTTCCCGCCATATATGTAACCGGTAGAGAGCTTTTTTCTCTTGCCTTCCCAAGCCTTGCATACCCTTAATGCGCCAGAATAGCTCATCAAGGGTATGGGGGTGGTGTATGTGGCCGTTATTGCACAAGTAGTCAAAAATCTCTTTTGATTCTTGCCACCGGCCTTTGTTCTGTAATTCCTTCTGTTGAATTTCTCGTAGTTCTAGTAGATAGTAGGTATCCATCCAGGCATAAGTAAGGGCTTCTGGGTCTAAAGGTCGTTTTCCCCAGTTGTAACGCTGGTAGCGTTTGTTCGCATGGACTCCAAAATGTTGTTCCAGAATATCCGCTAATCCTACTTTTGGCCATCCCAGTACTCTCGCTGCCCACATAGTATCAAAGAGTGCATGGCATTTAAAGCCGTAGTCACGCTTTAAAACGGCTAAGTCGTAATCTGCCGCGTGAAATACTTTTTCAATACGCTCTGTATAAAATATCGGGCCTAGAGGGCTGAGGTCATCCAGGACTAACGGATCAATTAAGTAATTCTCCCCAGGGATTGATATTTGGATCAAGCATACCTGTTCCCGGTATGCATAGAGGCTATTAGATTCTGTATCCACAGCTATGCGAGACTCTTGGGATAACCTCTGGGTTACTGCCAAGAGTCCTGCCTGTGTGGTGATAATTTGAGGTTTTGGAGTTGTTGTATTTATCTGCTTTGCTATCATGATGATGGCATTATCCCCTTTTGGGGCAGATTGTCAAACTTGTTCTGTTTTGGTTAGGGTTGTCTGTTTTCCTATCTTTGCTATAGTAGTGGTCATTATTTACTCCGTGAGTTTTAAGTGGTTTTTGCCAGGAGATCGAAAAAATGAATGAGCAGACTAATTTTATTGTCTTTTCCAGCCCGTTAGGCCCGCTGTGGATAGCCGCAACACAAAAGGGCATCTGTAATATTATCTTTGGTGATGTTCCTGTGCCATTTTCGAAGCGTTTGGGACGTTATGGCATTGGGAATTTTGAACCAGGGCGCACGGCTGTTTTGGATGATGCGGAGGCGCAACTGCGTGACTATTTCGCAGGTGCGTTGCGAGAATTTACATTGCCATTGGATTTGCGCGGGACACCTTTTCAACTTGCGGTGTGGGATGTGGTACGGAGTATTCCCTATGGCGCAACAATGAGCTATTCAGAGATAGCGAGGTCGCTTGACCGGCCCAAAGCTGCCCGTGGAGTAGGTGGGGCCGTAGGGGCGAATCCCGTGGTGATTGTTGTGCCGTGTCACAGGGTCATGGGTAAGAATGGTCAGTTGACAGGCTACGGGGGTGGACTCCCACGCAAAATTACCTTATTAGAAATAGAATCCATGTAGGACGAGTTGTTAACTTGTCATATGTAGGACGAGTTGTTAACTTGTCATCGGTTTCTACATTGTTACCTGATATTCATGCTGGACAATCTTATGGAGTCCTGCCCGTCCTCACTTGCCAAACGGTCCATCGCATCCAGCCAGTACGCGCCGGTCACCAATACTGCCTCTCCTTCTGCCTCCCCTGGAATTTGCAATGGGTGTCGCTGTGCAATAACATCTCCTGCCTGCCACTGATTTACGGGAACCCCTAGGCCATCTCCTACTGCTACCCCGGCCCCACTGGCATCTAACAGGTGGAGCATCAGGGAGAGCGGCCGTCCGGGAGGCGTGTCGACGCGCCAGTAAGTGATAACCTCCAATGTCTCACCGGCACGGGCACTCGCCGGGGCATCATAGCCTAAAAACACCAGCGTGTCTGCCAGCTTTACTTCCTCTTGATTTAGCCCCAGATAGGATTCTTCCGCGTTCCACTCCCAGATTGTAAACGGTGGTAAGTTCCCAGATTGTCGTTGTGTATAACTCTTGTGCATAGCGGCAAAGTTCAGCCGCTGTGTCCACGTGGGCCATAGTTCCAGGCTTTCGGTACGCCGGATCCCTGCCGGGGGCCAGTTAAGGTGGTTTACGTCGGGGGTATTTAGGGCGTACCAGCCATCCGTATTCCCTTGC
Organism: Anaerolineae bacterium; assembly: GCA_016928755.1. Taxonomy (GTDB): domain Bacteria; phylum Chloroflexota; class Anaerolineae; order B4-G1; family SLSP01; genus JAFGKB01. The sequence goes on from JAFGKB010000109.1 coordinate 10,170, forward strand.
TCCGGCCATATCCAGCCTTCCTCACAGTTAAAGTAAATCTGGCGTAATGTATCACTCCCGAATCCCTCTGCAATGGCTCGGCTATCATCAATCGGAGGTACCGGCTGCGTGCATTGTGCCAGCCACTCTCGCTCATTGGGTTCGACCTGGTAGAGGAAGGTAACGTAGCCTAGCTTGGTAAATGGCTCGTGATTGCGGAACCAGTCGTAACTATCCGGGTCGGGGAGCGGTACACCGTCTAATGTGGTGGCACTAATGGCATAGAGTCCCGGCTCCGGGTTAAAACGACGTGGTAGAACCGGGATGGCGCCGGTCATAGGGGCGATGGGTTCATATTCCACATTATACATAGCCGGGTCAAGAAAGATAAACATGGATAGCTTTACCGACCCTAGATCGTTCGCTTCCTGGTAGCGGGCTAGTGCTCTAAGTGTCTGGCCCCAATCGGTATTGGAGTCTGCCAGGAATTTCCAGCCGTTATCTGGCCCGCCGGCAATCGCGTTGAAATAGGATAAGTGCCAGGGAAAGAGCAGCAAAGTAGTTGCCGCATAGGCCGTGAGCAGGATGCCGCCGGCCCAGCGTATTCCACTCCGGATAGAGTGCCTTATATTGGTGTCATTGTGTACTAATAGCGCAATCCTGGAGACCCAAACGTAAACAAAGGGGAGCACAGGTAATAAGTGACGGTATCCGATGTTGATGCCGCTGTTCATGCTGACCCCAAAATAAAGCACCGGGAGGGCTACCATAAAAATCTCTTCGCGGTTAAGCCAGGGGAATCTTGCTGCCTTATCGTGCCAGGTTGTCGCCGAGGGCAAATACTTAAAGAGCAATCCCGGAATTGTTAAGAGGAGCAATCCCAGGGTCAACAAGGGGGTTTTAAGTGCGAAGGCGATGGGGAAGTAAATCCAACGTCCTTGGTGGTAATTCTGGCCCATCAGGAATGCTGAATGGCCCTCGCCCATATGTTGTTGGAGTCTGAGCAAGGGGAGCAGATGGCTGGGCATTGGTATGGGGAAGGGTACCCCGGCTGTCGGGCCGAACTCAAAACGGTAAAGCCCCCACAGCACGGCAAATGCGATCCCGCATGCGATGAGTGCCTGGAAGATATAGGGTTTGAGATTCTTTCCAGGGGGTCTGCCCCACAGTATGAAGGCCCCGAAGATAGGGATGACCATCAAGACGGTTGATTTTACACCTAGTGCCAATCCCAGGACAACCGCCGCGATTGCCATGCGCTTCCAATCCGGGCCTTGACGTGCCCGTATCCA
>JAFGKB010000110.1 GCA_016928755.1 Anaerolineae bacterium
CGGTCTATTGAAAAAAGCACGTTTATAAATTATGGCAGGACTTCATCCAGTGCAGGTGTTGGCTCTGCTAAATACGCGCCGGCTACCCAACCCTCCAGGTGGTCTTCCGGGGCATAGATACGATACCATATATTCCCTTTGTAATTTACGGGGTCGTCAAGCACTATAACCAAAGTATCAGTGCCGAGCGACCCAATAACAATGCCATCGGGAGCATAGCGCACCCGGAGTGTGCCCTGGCCCAGATTGGTAGTGGTCAATATCCACGGTGTCGGTGTGGGCGTAATCGTCGGTGGCGGAGTCGGTGTGGGTGTACTTGTCGGCGTTGCTGTTGCTGTAGGCGTGGCAGTTGGCGTGTTGGTAGGAGTCGGTGTAGGTGTGGGGGTTGCCGTCGGTATCCCAGTTGGTGTCGGTGTCGGGGGAATATAAGCGCGCAAACGGGTCGCCGGGACCATACCCAGGGATAGTTCTACCGGCAACTCTAATCTGGCAGCTACATTCTCTTGCAACGTGCTCGCTGTTTCATGATTCAAGGGATGGGGAACACGGATAATGACATCAAGCTGCAGCGTCCCCCCCTTCTCTTGCTCTTGAATTTCCCAACTTACCAGCTCCGCTTGGGGGATACGATGGACTTCGACTTGCAAAGCCTCTCCTATTTTGGTTTGCAAATCTAATTCCTGGATGGATGTGGACGTTAATATAGCCAGCGGGATGGTCACCAATAGTAACAACAGCCCCACACTCGTTAAACCCCGCCGCCGAATTGCCGCACTGCTTAAGTTTCCCGGCTTGGGACGGAAACCTAACCACAAGAACACGAGTCCCCCGGCTGCAATGATCGCGACGAAGTTAGCCAAAAAGAGCAGCCCGGCTCCCCAGGCGATGGGCCATTCCTGACTGGCCAGACCGAGACCGATATTGGCCAAGGGAGGGGTAAGCGCTGCCGCGACGGCAACGCCGGCAAATGCCGCCGACACTTCCTTGCGACTGATAGCATAGGCTGCCGCAGCCCCACTAGCCAGGGCGACAGCTAAATCCAGCAAAGTCGGCTGGGAAAAAGCCAGGACTTCATGGGTAATATCTGCCCCCGGCACAATCAGCCCCACGACAAAGCCCATTACCACGGCTAACAAGCTACCCCGTATAGTGGTACTAAACGCACGCCAGAAGAACGGTAAATCACCCAAGGCAATACTAAAACCCATCCCCAAGATTGCGGTCATCATTGGGGCGACCATCATGGCCCCGATAATCACTGCCGGACTATCCAACAAGAGGCCCAAAGATGCCAGCGCGGCGGCCAACGTCAATGTCACAAAGAAATCAACAGTTGGGCGGGCACTACGGCGCAGCATACGGTACACTTCGGTCTGTTCTTGAACCGTTAATGTGGGGACCATGTCGAAGATATACATCCAGACTCGCCGGTGTAGACTGCCCAGGTTGGTTAATCTGCGCCGCACAATCATCGTTGGGATAGTACTTTCCAACAGGATAGCTTGGGGAATATCACCAAAGAGAAATCGCCCCACAACGTTTTCATTACCGGCCCCTACAATAAGCAGGTCGTAATCCTGATGGGCTTCGCTAACAATGCCCGCTACCGGTGTTGGCGCCGACACAACCCGGGGTAATATTCTCTCTGCCCCACTTTGTTTGTGAATCAGTGTATCCAGGCGTTGTTGTCCCAATAACTCTTCCGGTTTTCCCAGGTGTTCCTGAGCTACATATAATGTAGTAATCTCCGCTTCTGGCGCTATAGCCTGGGCAATCTCAAGGGACCGGGGGGCATTAGGCCCACCAGAGACCGGGACCAGAATACGGCTTAGGTTCTCTGGAAAATCACCACGTACTACAGCAACATCACAAGGGGCACTTTGGACGACAGGATCAAGAGTACGGCCAAGAAAATAACGCCCTTGATTTATCTGACCTTTCCATCCCAAGATTAATAACTCTGGTTCCAACCGTTGTACTTCTTCCAGGAGGACAGAGCCTACTTCTCGTCCTACTCGCGCCACAATATTGATAGTTAATGGTTGGCAGCGGTCGGGAATATATAACCAGGCAGGAGGCTTCCCGGATTGATTGACTGTGATGAGATATATTTCTGCTTTATATGCCTGGGCCACCCGACATGTAAAATATAGCAAACTCTCTAAATCTGTAGCATCACGCACCGCCACCATAATGCGTGAAGGCGTATTGGAATTATTCCTTAAAGCTGGCATTTAAATCTCCAGTTCTTGGATTTCGATTTCGCATTCCGGTGCTATACTTTTCTATGGTAGAACTTCTAATACTAGGAAGTGAGAAAGGCCAAACAGACGCAAAGGTGTGGTTTCCAGGGCATAGGTTATCCGGCGGATTAAGTTCCCGGCCTGGGGAAAGCGGGTGACAATATTATCATATCCGGGATATACTTGTGTATGGACAACTACTTTCACCGGTTGGTTGGCAAACAAATTTCTCAATCCTTGGGCTGTATAAGCCCGCACATGAGGGGCTAGCCGGTTGCGCAGTGGAGTGGGGAGCCAATTCACAAAGGGCTTGTTGCCGAAGTGGTATTCGCCATGCCAATAGATGCCATGAGTCTCAAACATATAGCGGCGGTTGGGGACAAAAATTACGAGCTTGCCCCCAGGGCGGGTAACCCGGAACATTTCATTAGCACATTGTTGATCATTCTCCACATGTTCTAACACTTCATGGGAGAAGACGATATCAAAACTATGATCGGCGAAGGGTAAGGTTTCCCCGACTGACTGAGCAACGCCGGTAGCCCGTTCTCCGGCCTCAATCGCACGTTCCCCTTCGACTTCAATGCCAAAAACTTGGGATGTGTAACGCAGAAATGCCGCAGTATACATCCCAATGCCACAGCCTACATCCAAAACTCTTTTGCTTTCTAAAGGCGCATAGCGACATACCATTTGTAGGCGGCGTTCCTGTCCGGCGCGCCACACAAATGAAGGATTTCCCCGGTGCGCGGCTAATGCTAACTCGTTTTCTGTGTCCATGCCCTTTACCTTGGTGTAGTTTATTCAAACTTGTTGTACTTTAAGCATTTTAGGGTTAAATACCTCAATGTCAAATTGACAGGCTATTTTAGTTATGGTAGTATTAAGGTTAGGTAGTTTCAGAAAAATAACGCTTAAATAGGTGTTTTTCATCAGCATTTCTTAGTTTCTCGAAACGTGCGGCCATAGTAGTGTGGGCCGTTAAGGAGGAAGTTCATGGCAGTTTCACGCGTTGACCGTCTAACCGATGCCCTGCGCAATCTTCAAGCTGGCGCTTCTGATATAGAGGCATCTGCCATTGTTAGTGTAGATGGCTTGATTATTGCTTCCGCGCTCCCGGCTGGGTCAGAAGAAGATCGCGTATCGGCTATGTCAGCCGCTATGCTCTCATTGGGTGAGCGTATCGCTATTGAGTTGGGCCGTGGTATCCTTGACCAGGTGTATGTTAAAGGTGATCGCGGTTATGTGATTCTAATGTCCGTGGGTGAAGAAGCTGTACTAACGGCTCTGGCGCGCGCCAATGCAAAACTGGGGCTGGTCTTCTTAGAAATGCGGCGCGCGGTGGATGATTTAACCCCATTGCTTTAAAATTTGTGCATTTTAGCACTTATTTTTTAGACGCTTATTTAATAGATATATTTTTGCAATTTTTTATAATTATTAAAAAGCCGGTGATACTACTGTGGGTTACCGGCTTTTTGCATTGTGGCTGAGTCAAAAGGCCCTAAAGGTTTTCTCTCCTAAACCTTTAGGGCCTATAAAAGTATAACTTCCTATTGTCCTTGCTCTCAAGCACCCCATTGGGGCATTGACATAGGAAAGCATGCTTGAAGCTATTTACTCCAGCGAGCGTTCTGCAATGGCTTGCTGCGCGTGAGCGATAAACTCAGCAACCGATAAGACACCTAATTGCCGGTTCTTACCGCGTAATCGGACGGCCAACGTGCCCTCTTCCATCTCCCGGTCTCCAATAACCAGCACATAAGGGACCTTTTGCAACTGCGCTTCACGAATCTTGGCATTCATCCGAGAGGATGAAGCGTCAATACTAAGACGCATATGAGCGGCTCTTAATTTATCGGCCACTTCCTTGGCATACTCTATATGCCGGTCAGCAATAGGAACCAGGCGCGCCTGCTCTGGGGCCAGCCATACGGGGAAGGCCCCGGCGTAATGCTCGACCAGGATACCGAAGAAGCGTTCGATGGAGCCTAATAAGGCGCGGTGGACCATATATGGCTGGTGTTCTTGCCCGTCTTCTCCGACG
>JAFGKB010000111.1 GCA_016928755.1 Anaerolineae bacterium
CGGGGAAAACGGTCCCGCACCTCACAAACCAAGGCGGTAGCAGCAGCATGATCCCCACGGAGCTTCAAAACCTCAGAGCAAGCTACTGTTAACACAGCCGCCTTATTGTAGCTTTTCCGGTGTTGATTACCAACAATGGCATCTACCCGTTGGTGCATCACATCGATACACCAAGAAAGAAATTTTTTCTGTTGCTGAGTACTTAATGTAGTTATTGCAAATAGTTCCGCATACGCACTTGCTAATCGCTGGCTTATAGGAGAAGTAGCCTCATAACCAAAAGTCCAGGCATCGACGCTGTATTGGAGACGCCACTGCCAGAAACAAGTCAGGTTTGCAGGTAGCACCTCTGGGGATTGTCCGGAAAGCAATATTAAAAAGATGGCGACAACTAGCCCTTGATAACTTTCGAGATAGCTCCAACCTAACACCTTGCCCTTAGCCGCAAGTTTCAGAGCTGCTTCCCAATTATGGCTGAGCAAGAGGGAATGGGCCAAAATAGATTTACCAACCGACACAGAGGTTTCTAAACCATCATTACCTAGAGGAGCAACATACTGGCCAGACGTAGAGGATTGAGCCATATGATCCTTAAGATGTCCGCTAGCTTGCTGCATCAACGTTTTCTGATCCTCCGCATCTGCCGCCATATCCCAGAGATCGAGTAACCGGGGTAATATAGGGTTAACCATAAATGCCTCCCAACGCCCCATTCGTAAAGAGTCGGGCACGTTTAATTTTATAGCAGCGGCACACAAATGGTCAGCAATCGCGGCCCGGATAGGAAGCTTAGGAGATAAGATTTGCAGGGCATTATGCGCTTCTGATAGTACTTCCTGGTACTTACCTTCTTTCTCTAATGCTGTAAACCAATCCAAGTAAGCCCGGGGACGTATTTTACCTTCAGAGCGCGCTAAGGCAGCTAATCCGGGAGTACCTTCGGCGAGTTGCACCGCCTCTCGTAACCAAGCATCAATCTTACTACCGGAAGGCGCGTTTTGGACACGTAAAAAGGCGATCCAATCCACCAAGAATTGCTCTAAATCGGGTACTGGCCGAGGTGTTATCTGTACCAAATCATCAAACATCAAGTACTTCTGGAAAGAGCTACGGGGCATATGTTGCATACGATTACATAATATCTGGGGCCGCTGGTCAAGAGATGTTGTTTCATAGATAGCGCGTAGATAACGAGCGAGATGTTCATTAGTATTAATACCTGACAAGTTATAAATACGCACCCCATATCCATATTCATCTTCAGCTTCCAACATCTCAAACAATGCTTCATATGCGGTGACAACCAAAGAAAATTCACCTTGCTCAAAGACACTGGCGACTCGCTGAAACAAAGCTATCAGAGGCTCTATAAAATCCTCATAAGGGCCTATCTCATCTTCATCATCAAATCTTCCCCATTCATACAATTCTTCGATAAGGGCATCAGGATCTTGCATTTTACCAGAAAGTTCCCCGGACAAATCTTCAATATCAGACAACAGCCCTTCTAATTGACTCTCATAGGTTTCAACAATAACTTTATCCAGATTTGGCTCAAGCCATGCCAAGAATGCCTTACGCTGTGATGGCAGTGTATCCTTAGCCATCGCGCGCAGAATATCACGGAGTTCATCAGCAGAGTATGCAGAAAGCCGCTGCTCAATAATTTCCCAGAAAGATTTCATAGAAATTTCATCTGTGTTTACCATCAACTGCCCTCCTTAACTTAGTGTGTCTCCTAAAAGACAGTCCAAAACCGAGATCTTATATCGGGGAAGATAACTCAAAGAGATGCAAAAATTCTATAACTATCATATTCTCAAATAGACAGATACGCAAGTTGAGCCAAGGTACCAGAGTCCTTGAAGAAGCTAACTCACCTGTGGTGCCGTGCTGAAAGGCTCACAGCTCGCGTAAAGTTTCTCAAACTTATGGAAGTATGGTATACTTTATAGGGAAGTAGGTTACATAGTTTTTTACCTTAACATGTTAATTTATCCTTCGGGGCAGGGTGAGGTGCAGACCAAATCCCTACCGGCGGTAAGGGGTCTAGCTGACCCCAAGCCCGCGAACGGCCTGCGTTCAACACGCAGGTTGTAGATCCGGTGAAAGGCCGGAGCCGACGGTATAGTCCGGATGAGAGAAGGAATATAATGAATGCGATGATTTTATATTGTCTTGCATAGCAGTGCCCTGAAGATTTTGTCTCAGGGCACTTTTTTATTTTATAGTGAAAGGGGTTTATATGGCACAGCAGCATATACAACACACGCGAAATGCAGCACAGGGAGAGTTGCAAACCTTGCCCTTCTACTTACTCTCGGTGGGTTTAGGATTATTACTCTGGCAAACCGGGTTACTGTTGCTCTCAGATACGCCGCGCCGGTTCCTGCTCCCTACCCCACCGGAAGTGATCCAACGCTTCGCCCAGTTAACGGCTAACGGCACACTGCTACACCATACAAAGGTAACATTAGTGGAGATGAGTTTAGGACTGTTGGTAGGGACGATAGCCGCGCTCCTATTGGGGTATGCAGTAGCTCACAGCCGGTTGCTGGCCTATCTTTTGGAGCCGGTCATCATTACTTCCCAGGCCGTCCCAACGCTAGCACTGGCCCCACTGTTAACTATCTGGTTCGGACCGGGACTGACATCCAAAATCGTAGTGTGTGCATTGATTGTCTTCTTCCCTATCCTGGTCAATGTAGTTACGGGACTGGAAGGTATCGCGGAACAACAAAAAGACTTATTCCGCCTATTGGAAGCAACACCCTGGCAGTATCTCCAGGAACTGGAAATACCGGCGACCATGCCGGCATTTCTCGCCGGGTTAAAAGTAGGTGGCACGATGGCCGGTATGGGGGCCGTAGTCGGGGAGTTTGTGGCATCCAGCGAAGGACTGGGTTACCTGGTAAAGCAGGGACAGAATTTATATGACTTGCCGATGATGTTTGTGGCTATTTTTACATTGATGGTCATAGCACTAGCGGCTTATGGAACGCTCAGTTTTATTGAGAAGAGAGTGTTGAAATGGCAACAACAGGATACGACGATAGTGATGCGTGAGGCGTGAGACGTGTTTTATGAACGCAGTGAGAAAAAAGGTCAGGTGCAACGCACTTAGGAAAGTGCAATGCACCAAGTTAGGCTACAGGATACACTTATAAAGGCTGAGGTGCAACGCACTTAGGAAAGTGCAATGCACCAAGTTAGGCTACAGGATACACCTATA
>JAFGKB010000112.1 GCA_016928755.1 Anaerolineae bacterium
ATGCGTAATGCGTGAATTGTTAAGGCGTAAAATGCCGGCAATCATACCGACATTTTACGCCTTGTGTTAAAGAGTCATTAGCCCCAATTTTTGAAATACGCCTGTCCACAATAAGGCAGTTTATAGAGAAATTATGCTTGAAGTTAAAAATTTAACCAAAGTCTATGACGACGGAACTGTAGCACTCCGTGATGTAAGTTTTTCCGTTGATGATGGTGAGTTCCTGGGGATTATTGGGCTTAGCGGTTCCGGTAAATCCACCTTATTACGCTGTATCAATCGTCTGATTGAACCCACCGCAGGCCAAATTCTCTGGGATGAAAAGGATATTACAACCGCAGATGCAGCAGAACTCCGTCAAATCCGCCGTAAAATTGGAATGATCTTCCAACATTTTAACCTGGTGAGACGGTCTACAGTTATCAATAATGTGATGGCCGGACGACTAGGCTATACGAACACGTGGCCGAGTCTATTACATCGCTTCTCCAAAGAGGACCAGCAAATGGCAAAAAAAGCTCTGGAGAAAATGGGTATTACAGATCAAGCGCACAAGCGAGCGGACGAACTCAGTGGCGGGCAGCAACAACGGGTAGGGATCGCCCGCGCGTTGATGCAACAACCGCGTATTATCCTGGCAGACGAGCCGGTTGCCAGTCTTGATCCGGTACTGGCCCACTCTATCCTAGGTGATCTGGAAAAGCTGAACCGCGAGGACAATATCACTGTATTATGTAGTTTGCATTATTTAGACCTGGTGCAGCGTTATTCTACCCGTGTCATTGGGCTACGGGCGGGGCGTATTGTATATAACGGCTCCAAGGAAGAAATCCAGAAGATGACGGATGCCCAATTTAAAGAGATTTATGGAGAGGAAGCCCAACGTGTCGGCGGAGGACTGAAAGGGGCAATAGGAGGATAAATATGGCCAACAGAACAACTATCACACCAGAAAAGAAGCCGGCTATGGTTCCCCCTATTGTCGCCGGTCTTGCATCCCTGATTCTGCCGGGATTGGGACAACTCTTAAACCGCGAGATTAAGCGCGGGCTTATCTTATTAAGCACAATTCTCAGCACTCTCGCATTGATCGCCTGGCGCGTATCCCTCTTAGCCCGCTATGAAGTTAGCTTCCTGGATAAGCTCAATAAAGCTGTTTCCCGTGTCCCAGGTTTTATGATTCTAGTCCTCGGAGGAACTGTCGGGTTATGGATCTGGACAGTCTGGGATAGTTATCAACGTAATGCACCGGAAAAACGCCAGGAAAAGAATAACGGGATTTATGTGCTTGTCGCCGTGGTTTTTATCGTATTAGGATGGCAGATCAGCCAGATTGATCTCTACAAACTAGGTTCAGAATTACCGGATGCATGGCCGCCATTATCCAAGGTGTTATGGCCTTGGGGCGCAGCGGTAACCCGCGACACAGCAGAACTGAGCGCGGAAGCGGATATTCTGGTGCCCTGCGAGAGTGGTGCTGCACCCGCTATCCCAGAAGAGATCGCAGGTGAGCCTTATATTATGGCGAACCCGACATGTGGTGATCTCTCCTCGCTGGACGAGAATAACAATCAAATTTCAGGAACAACTTTATCATTAAAAGGGCACGGGTTTGCCCCTAACGAGGAGACTCAGATTTGGTGGGCCGACCCCATTGGCAACGAGTTCCGCGTCCGCCAGGAAGGCGAGTATGTAACAGTAATGAGTGATGACGAAGGGGCATTTGAAATAGACATCATTATGCCCTATCGGCTTATGCCTCCTAGTGCCGCAGGATTACAAATACACCAAGTTGAAGCTAAACAAATTACAGAAATTGGCGGTCTAAAACCCAGTGACCCGCTATTGTTGTGTATAGAGAAGATGGTCGAGACTATCTTCTTGGGAATGATGGCGACGGCTATCGGCATTATCTTCGCCGTGCCGGTCAGCTTTTTGGCAGCGAAAAATATGATGTCCGGTTCTTCGCTATCCGTTAGCCTATACTATATCACACGGACTATACTCAATATTATCCGCTCCATTGAACCTATGATCTGGGCGATTTTAGCTGTGGTGGTGGTAGGGTTAGGGCCTTTTGCCGGATTGATTGCTTTGACCTTGCACACTGTCGCGGCCCTGGGTAAGCTTTACTCCGAAGCCATAGAGAGCATTGATCCTGGCCCTATTGAAGCCATTCAAGCCACAGGGGCCAATCAACTACAAACTATCGTCTATGCAGTGCTCCCCCAGGTTATCCCACCCTTTGTTTCTTTCTCCATCTACCGGTGGGATATTAACGTGCGTATGTCCACTATTATCGGCTTGGTCGGTGGTGGTGGTATCGGTTTCTTGCTAACCCAGTATATCCGGTTGCTGGACTACCGGGCTGCGGGTATCGCGGTCTGGTTTATCGCTATTACAGTGGCTATACTGGACTTCGTCAGCGCGAAAATACGGGAACGATACATATAGAAAAATTTACCACACCTCTCCAGGAAGCCACTCCCCCATAAGCAATAGATAAACGATTTAAATATGGTGCTACCTAGATTGGGCCAGTCACTGGCCCAATCTTAACCTAATCGGACATTTAACCATAGAAGATAAAGTCGCTCAAATATCCTGTAAGTCTACAAGACCATAACGTAAGGCGAGAAGTGCAGCCTGGGTACGGTCGGCAACGTCCAATTTGGACAAGATACCACTGACATAGTTACGCACTGTGCCCTGGGTAAGATAGAGCCGGGTGGCTATTTCGGCATTACTCAAACCCCGGGCCAGCAAGCGCAGCACATCCACTTCTCGCGCGCTGAGTTTATCCAAGATCACGGAGCTGATTTCGGATAATTCCCCTTGTTGGGCAATATGGTGCAAGAGCTTGCCGGCTACATTGGGATCAATGTAAGATTCGCCGGCAGCCGTGCCCTTGACCGCATTTACTAAGGACTCACGCGGGGTACCCTTAAGCAGGTAACCGGAGGCCCCACTGCGCACAGCATCAAAAACCCATTCATCGGCCCCATAAGTGGTCAGGACCAGGACTTTTACGTCTGGGTATTGTTGGACAATTTTTTGGGTCGCTTGAACACCATTCATAACCGGCATTTTGAGGTCCATTAAGACTATATCAGGTTGAAGTTCAGGTATTTTCTCTAAGGCCGCCGCACCATCGTTGGTAATCCCGACAACTTCTATGTCGGGGTCGGCATCCAGGATAGCTTCGAGGCCCTCGCAGACAATCCATTGGTCATCACATATTAGAACACGAATCATTTGTATATTTACTCCATGAAAAGACCCAGTGGCAACTTGCCC
>JAFGKB010000113.1 GCA_016928755.1 Anaerolineae bacterium
CATTGGTTCTTGCTTTAGGTCTTAGCCAGAAGGCACGGCGTATTTTTCCTTGTTGACCGGGGTTTTTAGTAGGTTGCCATGTCAGTATCAAAGTGAGTAATAGCATGCCGGTGTAAACACCAACCACGGCCCCGATAACCCAAATGCCCGGTATGAAGGGTGGGATGGTGGCCCGTTCCAGGATTTCCGGTAGCGTGACGATAGGAGTAGGATGGAGCATAAGTTTTACCAGCCAACTGAGAATGATAAGTGAGATGATCCAGATATAGTTCCGCCGGTAACGGTTGGCAATTGCTTTCCAGCGCGTAATCAGGAATGCTGGTTCCATAAGGGTCTCATGCATCAGCTCTCTCCAATCAGAGCGTGGCTGAAAAGGGGGAACCAGCAGCTTGGCGAAAAACTCGGTCTCCAATAAGCGTACCCGGTAGTGCCAGAGTGCATAGTAAGTATAACGGCGGGCCTCAATATTGAGAAATGTAAAGGCCAGTACCAGCACAAATAGCATCATAATGTGCGGGTTTTGAGGTGAGCTAAAGGTAAAAGTCAGGGCTGCTCCGGTGGTGACTACGGCCCAGTTGGTTGTCGTATCCAACCGGTTGCGCCATAAGTTCGTCCGGGTGACTTCGGCACGGTACAGATGTACTATCGCAGTCGTGAAGTCTCCCTTATCTAGTTTGTATCCTTGGTGTGTCCATAGGGTATTAAGTTCCTCAAGTTCTGTTTCTGGAAAGTCCATGCTGTTCTCCCCATCTCATATAGATTACTCTAGGTTTCCCGTCCACGGGTGCGTCTGTATCAGGAATCCTTTTTAGCGCGGACCATCCAGAAACCTTTCTGGTTTCTGGATGGTCTTTCCTGGCAGGTTTACATATTGCCCCTTATAAGTTTTCGGCGTAATACGTGATAGCTTCACGCAGGAAATCTTCATCAAATGCACCGGTATGGGTGGGAATTGTGAAAATACGGCGCGGCATACGGATTTTTTCAAAAGCGAAGCCTTCCCGGGCTTTGAATTCATGTTTGCGTTTGAGTATGGTTTTGCCGATTTGGTGGATCTCTTCGGCTGAGTATTCGATGCCTATAGCTGAGAGGGCGTTTATAATTGTTTCTATGTCATAAACTCCCCGTGCAAAGAGACACACCACCAGGCTGGTGAGAACTTGCCGCCAACTTTCTTCCTTCAGCAGTTGGTCGGCTATGGCTTGGGGCAGCATATTAATGCCCTGTTTGACCGCTTTCTGGTCGAGACTGTACCCCCCACTGTCTAAATGGCTGTGGCGGGAACCGGTAATATAACCTAAATAAGCCCCTGGCCCGGTGTGGTAGCCCGGCATCTCATTACCACCAAAGGCCAGAGCGAAGTTCTCTCCTCCATATACCGAAGATGCATAATCGACCCCGCGCGCCAGTGCTTTGTAAAAATCGGTGGGTTGCACAACGATCTTGCGCAATGCATGAATATAAGTGTATGCATCACCAAAAGAAAGTTCTAAGCCATCGGTATCTTCCGAGGTTATGAGGTTATTTTCAAAGGCTTCCGTGGCCCAAGCTAACGCAACCCCGGAACTCATAGCATCAAGTCCCAAAGTCTCAATCTCATCTAGTAATTGTAGCATCCCTTCCGCATCGCTGATGCCCAACATACTGCCGTTGGAGTAGGCCAGCTCGTAGTCATAGCCTACCATCATAGTCTTGTAAAAGTAGGGGTCATTGGGGTAGGGTATACGCAATGCTGCCAGGTGTACACAGGCAACAGGGCAGTGGGTACAAGCGACGCGCCGTCCCAGGAAATCCTCGGCCATACGTTCACCGGAGATACTTTCTATTTTCTCAAAACGTCCTGATTTCAGATTTCGAGTCGGCAGGGCAAAGATATTATTCATTGACTGGATACCCATTGCCGTGCCCAACTCATGGTATTTTTTCATTTTTGGGGATTGTGTGGCAGTTTGGAAGATTGCATCATAAGTGTTGCGGTGAGCTTTCCGATCCGCTACCGGCAGGCTGTTCTTCCCGGTAACCACCAGGGCTTTAAGTAATTTGCTCCCAAAAACTGCTCCCAGCCCCAGGCGGCCAAAGTGGCGATAGGTTTCGGTAATGACACTGGCATAGCTGACCTGGCGTTCGCCTCCTATCCCAATACGCATAATACTGCGTAGTCCGCTGCCACTTTCACGCCGGCGCAATACCGAGCCTACACTGTAAGCTGAGCTTTCCACGTAACCACTGTGCATTCCCCATAAGGCTGCGGCATCGCGGAAGTAGACGTGATCATTGTCTATGACCAGATAAATCGGCATCGAGCTTTTCCCGGTGATCACAATAGCGCCATAGCCGGCCATACGAATTGCATTCGCGCTCCGTCCTCCGGCATGACTTTCTCCTAGATTCCCGGTGTGTGGGGATTTAAACATAGCGACAGTCTTAGATGCCATTGGATAGTGCCCCACCATTGGGCCAACGGCTAAGATAATAGGATTTTCTGGGCCTAGAGGGTCAGTTCCTTCGGGACACTCTTCATGCAGAAGCTCAATAGCTACACCAGAACCTCCTAATGCTTTCTCAAAAAGCTCAGGGCGTTCCTTGACCGAGAAGCGGCGACGGTTCAAATCAACATACAGGACACGGCATAGAGGATCATTGGCTAACATTTTCATTGACCTCCTTAATGTCTATTAGGGCAATCACATTGTAGGGGCAATATTGGGCGCAAGTTCCACAATGGACACAGACTTGGGGCTTGTTTTTCTGGGTATCCCACATAATCGCGTTAAAGGGACAGGCTTCCGCACAATTACCACAGCCTAAGCATTCCTCGGCCTTGAACCGTACACCGCCGCCTTCACGGGCTATAAGGGCATCTGTAGGGCAGGCCCGGGCACAGGGTGGGTCCTGACAGCTCATACATACGTTGACGACAAATCCCCTTCCAATGCCTCCCGCGGAGCGCACGTGGATGACCGAACCTTCTAGTCCGCCATGTCCCCACCGGCGCGCACAGGCAAACATACATGACTGGCAGCCGACACAGTGGTTAACATCTATAACAGCAAGTCGCTTGGTCATAAGATCTCCTTATTCTAAAATGGCCTGACTTGTGAAATTTATATCTTTGTGAAAACCATTTAGTATACTTTTAAGATTGCGAAAAATAGTTAAGTCTATGCCTCTTTAACCTCCTGTTACCGTTCCGTGGTTTTGTAAAGCTCTTCTGTTGTATGGGTGGGGTAGTTTGTTAAAAAAAGAACGTGATTTTTATTACTGACTTTCATTATCCCATATAATATCCTAAACTGCAAATAGTGTTTCTTCTCGCCTGTTTTCTCATCTTACTCGAATTTGACTTTTTTATCGCTGTAGATATAATGAATGTAATATTCTCACAGGAGTAATGTAATATGTTGGTTAGTCTTAAGGCCATAGCTAGAATGAATAATTCAAATTCCAATTTGAATCCAAGCTGCGCCTGTGGGAGTATCGGTGATGTTTGTTAAGATGTTTGCTGATTAATCACTGAGTACATTGAGCCACGGGCGCTAATTCTAGCCCGTGGCTTTTTTTATTCGTAAGCCACGGGGCCAGCCGTGGCTTTTTTTGTTCCAGGGAAGATATTGGCAATCTGGTGCACTTTATTAATAAATCAGTATATTATTCTGGAGGTGTATGATGAAAACACAATTGGTAATCCCTGCGGGGTATAAGAGTTTGTTGAGCATGCGTGATACGGAGATTGCAATCCGGCAGATTAAAGAATTCTTTCAACTTAACCTGGCTTTTGAATTAAACCTGGTGCGGGTCACAGCGCCTTTGTTTGTTAAAGCCGGAACCGGCGTTAACGATGATCTGAACGGTATTGAGCAGCCGGTAGCTTTCCAGGTTAAGGGCATGGGAGGGACTCCCGTGGAAATTGTGCAGTCTTTAGCCAAGTGGAAACGGATGCGCCTGGCCGATTTTGGTCTCGAACCTGGTGAGGGCATTTATACCGATATGAACGCTATCCGTCCTGATGAGATCTTGGATAACATTCACTCACTCTATGTAGATCAATGGGATTGGGAACGTGTTATGACCAAGGAAGACCGTACTGTGGCTTATCTTAAGGCGATTGTACGGCAAATCTATAGCGTGATTCGTCGTACTGAGCGTTATATAAGTCATCTTTACCCGGTTATTAAACCTATCTTACCAGAAGAAATAACATTCATCCATACGGAAGATTTAATGGCCCGTTATCCAGACCTTGCACCAAAAGAGCGTGAACGTGCAATTTGTAAAGAGTACGGGGCCGTATTCATTATCGGCATCGGCGCGGTATTAGAGGACGGTAAACCCCATGATGGCCGTGCCCCTGATTATGATGACTGGTCCACACCTACTAAGGATGGCTACAAAGGCTTGAACGGCGATATTATGGTCTATTATCCCCCCTTCGATAGTGGTTACGAGCTTTCGTCAATGGGAATCCGGGTGGATGCCGCCGCTTTAACCCGCCAGTTGGAAATTGCCGGGGCCGGAGACCGTAAAGAGTTGCTATTCCATCGACGGTTACTTAAAGGGGATTTACCGCTCTCAATTGGGGGCGGTATCGGGCAATCACGCTTGTGTATGTTCTATTTGCGCAAAGCCCATATTGGTGAGATACAGTCCAGTTTATGGCCAGAGGCTATGATCCATGAATGCCGGGAGCACGATATTATCTTATTATAGTGCTGTCGCTTGCCCGGGAATTCCCAAATCTTCCAGGAAGCGCAGAA
>JAFGKB010000114.1 GCA_016928755.1 Anaerolineae bacterium
AGAGCTAAAAATAGAATCATCAATGCAAACGGCGCGGTGGAGAAAATTTGGGTCGGTATATTGACAAAGGCCGGATTGCGTTGCAGTACACTGCCTAAGGATTTAAGAATCCCAAATAAGTATGCTCCGCCGGCTACCTTCCACGGATTCCACCCGCCAAAGATAACAATAGCCAGGGCTATCCAGCCATTCCCGGCTGTGTGATTATGGCTCCAACCAAGTTTTACCACCAGTGAGTAAGTCGCGCCGCCAATACCAACCAGTGCTCCGCCTAAGATTGTGTATAGATAACGGACGGCATTTACATTGACACCGCGTGCATATGCCGATTCTGGTCGCTCTCCAACCCCACGCATTTTCAAGCCAGGTTGTGTTTTTGTCATCCACCACCAGGCTAGAATAATTGCTACATAGCTGGCATAGATGGCGATATTCTGAGTGAACAATACCGGTCCCAATATAGGGATTTCGCTAAGTAAAGGTATTGGTTGTTGACCTAGGTACGGACCGGGCATATTAACATAGGGATTCCCCAAAAACGAGCTTAAATCAGCCGTGAGCAGCGTTAGCACAAAACCTACAGCTACTTGCTCTTGTTCCAATTCTATGCTGGCAAATGCTATTATAGCTGCTATTGCTGCACCGACAAAAGCCGCGATAAGAAATCCTAATATTAAACTCCCGGTGTTATAGGCTACGGCAAAAGCCGCCATTGCTGAGAATAGCATAGTGCCATCTAATGAGAGATTTGTAACGCCTGATTTTTCGGTCAGTGTTTCACCGACACTTGCAAATACAATGGGGGCCGCGTTAGCAACAATAGAAGCCAGTGTACTGATAATAAACGGATCCATAGTTGTTATTCCTCAGTCTCAAGTGCTGTCCGAGTATTGTGATTTAGCCGTTGGCGTAAACCGGCCCCAAGTAGGACAAAGAGTACGACTGAACCTTCCAATACACCACCTAATGAGGCATCAAGCTGCATATTGAGTTCTAAACGTGGGCTGCCCACGCCAATGGCCGCGAAAAATAAAGCGACAAGGGGTACAAACTCGGGTTTGTAGCCGGCTAATAATACGACTAACATCCCGGTATATCCAAAACCACCGGAGATACGTGGGATAAGCCGGTGATACACGGCTGTGGCCTGGAGCGCGCCCGCTAATCCTGCCATGCCCCCACAGATAATAAACGCCAGTAGCATATGACGCTGTGTAGGGATACCTTGTAAGAAAGCCGCACGCATATTTTTCCCCATTGCTCGTAGCTCCAGTCCAAATCGGGAGCCATTGAGCATCAAATAAGCCGCCACTACGCAGATTGCGGCCAGGATTACGGCTAAGGGCGGTAGGCGCGTGCTCCCTAACCGGGGAATCCAAGCCGTTACGGGAAAGGGTTCTGTACCAGACATTGTCGCGCCTCTTGCGGGTTTCCAGGGGTTAAAGATTAACCATATAATAAGTGCTGTCGCAATAAAGTTCAGTCCTAGGCCGGCAAAGATTTCATGAACCCGTGCATAGACCTTGAGAAACCCCGTCAGTAATCCCCATAGAACTCCCCCCAATATACCGGCGATAACAATCAGGAAAAGTAATGGCAATTGGGGCAGCTCGATATTGCGCGCGATCCATGTAGCAAAAATAGCACCGAGGATGATTTGGCCTTCAGCCCCGATATTCCATAATCCAGCGGCAAAGGTTACACTCATCCCTGCGCCCACAAGGGCCAGGGGAACCCAGGCCGTCATTACATCGGCCCATTTCTGAGGGCTTTCCAGCGCGCCGTTTATAATTTCCCAGATAGCCTGTAGGGGGGGCGCCCCTACAATTAACAAAAGCGCTGATGTAAAGAGTAACGCAGTTACCAAAGGTGCCACGACCCAGAATATTCTTGTTGGAAGATCACTTAACTTGTGTTGCATGCATTATCTCCTAATTGCATTGCAAACATCTATATCGGCAATGCATGTTTTACTCCTTCTGCTTTCCTCCTATCATATATCCAAGTTCTTCTACTGACAACTCATCTACTGAAATAGGGGGGATCATTTTCCCGCTGAAGAATACTACAACCCGGTCACTATAGGTCATAATCTCATCTAAGTCCGCGGATGTAAACAATATCGTAGTGCCTTTCTCACGCCGTTTTAGAAGCTGTTCCCAAACCCAGCGTGCGGATTCTATATCCAGTCCTCGGGTAGGGTGCTCAAGGATGAGGACTTTTAAGGCTGGTTGTTGTAAGGCTAAGAGGACTCGTTGCTGGTTACCACCGGATAGTGAATCTACTAAAGTTTCCGGTCGTCCCTTGATATTAAAGAAATCAATTTGCTCTTGGGTATAGGTCTGGTTTTCGTCCCAGTCAATAACAAAAGGGGTCTCGCGTCGTAGTGGAAAGTGCTCCGCGATACTGAGTCCCTTGACCAAGCCTTCGTCAATACGGTCGGCCGGTAGTAAACTGATACCTTGAGCCATAAATTGGCGGTAAGACTGGCCTGTTAGAGATTTCCCTCCTAGGAAAACCTCCCCCTGCTTTACTGATTGTAATCCTGCTATACTGCGTAAGAAAAGAGCTTGCCCGCTCCCTTCCATTCCTGCGAATCCAATAACTTCTCCGGCGCGAGTTTCAAGATTGGCATTTTCAATAGTGAACTTTTCGCTTTGAATAGTTAAATCAGTTACTTTAAGGACTATATTCCCTAGTTCTATTGTGGTTTTAGCTGGCATAGCGACGCTTTGCCCAAACATCAGCCGTACAAGTTCCTCTATAGGAACCGGCATATCCTGATGTCCTTGAACTTCGCCACGCCTCAGTACCGTAATCTCATCGCATAACGATTCCACTTCTTCCAACTTGTGCGAGACAAAAACAACGCTCTTATTCTCTTCATAGGCTAAATGTTTGAGAGTCTTAAATAAAAGTACTTTCTGTGGGGCTGAGATCCCGGTTGTCGGTTCATCCAGAATGATGACCTCAACTCCCAGGGCTAAAAGCCGGCTAATTTCTAGTTGTTGGCGTTCTCCAACTGTCAAGTATTCAACTGGCGTATCAGGATCGACCGAAAAATTAAAGCGTTCTGCTAACTCTAGCATCTGCTGTCGCCCAGCTTGTTGGTCAGGCATAAGTCTTTGGTCAAAACCCAACATAAAATTCTCCAGGGCCGTCATAGGTGGAAAATCCAAAGGGTCTTGGTGTAACATTCCTATCCCCACACGGATAGCTTCAGCCGGTGATTTAAACTCGTTAGGGTGACCATCAATGAGAATTTCTCCCCGGTCCTTGGATTGGTAGCCCGAAAGAATCTTCATTAGGGTGGTCTTACCCGCTCCATTTTCCCCTAACAGTCCGTGGATGTGACCCGGTCTTAAGGTAAGTGATACACCATAATTTGCTTTTATAACTCCAAAGTATTTGTGGATGTTCTGAAGTTCTATATGCATAGTATTAACATTGCGGGGCGCGTTATAACGCGCCCCATTTCCTTTTGCGATTTTGAGTCTACTGATCGGAACCTTCAATTCCCTCGATCAATTGTTCACCATTCCAAATATCTTCTTCGTTTGCTACTTCGCCCTCATTGAGCCAGGTTGTGCCATCCTGCCAGTTGAGTGGGCCAACGAATAGTCCTGCCCAACCCTTCTCGCTGAGGTATGCTTTATATTCTTCCAGGTGAGCTTTCATCTCGTCCGTTGTGGCCGGCCCATAGAGATAACCGGCTGAGGTAGTATCCAGATTGTTAATATCATTCCAATCCGGGTCTTCCCAAATCCAGTGTTGCTCCCAGGTGCCTTCTTTGACCTTCTGGACGATCTCGACGTAACCCGGCCCCCAGTTGAAGTAAGGCACGCCCAGACAAATTTCCGGGGCCAGTTCACAAGCGTTCCGGTAGTCGTAAGGCAGAGTGTAAACTTTTTCGCCTTGGTCGGCTCGTTGTTTAGCTACGGTGGTACCTTCTGTTGTGTCAATGCCTGACATTACAACATCTGCACCCGCATTAAAAAGGTCATTGCTGACTTCTGTGGGGTCTAGGGTCACACCGGGAATGTTAAACCAGAAACCAATCCAGGTAACCGTGAATTTTAAATCATTGGGGTCCTTGCCACGGTAGTTCTCGTAGCAGTAACGTGCGCCAAGGTAAGCTGCATTGACTAAACGGCGGGTCTCATTGTTGATTAGGGGGCCAAGATAACCAATATGACCAGTTTCAGTCGCTAGAGCTGCATTACAGCCGGCAAGGGCTTTCATATACTCTACCTTGGGCATATAGTTACCAAGATTTTGCGGTGCTGTGCCAT
Organism: Anaerolineae bacterium; assembly: GCA_016928755.1. Lineage (GTDB taxonomy): Bacteria > Chloroflexota > Anaerolineae > B4-G1 > SLSP01 > JAFGKB01. Next base: position 4,293 of record JAFGKB010000114.1, read on the forward strand.
CTTTAGCGTGGTCCCCACTCATATTGACAAAGATAACATCAGGATATTTTTCCGCGACAACGTCGGTGTCATCCTGGAAATCATCAGAGGTGGTGAGGATTAACTTAGCTCCCTTGCTAACCATATCATCTACAACTTGTTCAGTTGTGGTTTCGGGCCGGTCGGCAGAGTTCATTTTATCCAGGCTGATCATCTCAGTTCCTGGAATGTTTTTCTCTACGTATTCACCGGCTTCGTAGTGCGCTTGACTCCAGCCCTTATCGTTATAAGGACCTACCATTATGACACCAAAGACGAGTTTCTCAGATTCTTGTGGTTCGGCTGCTGAATTACAACCACTGAGAACCGGAACCATAATGAAAAGCATAATTATGGCCACGAGCCAGAGTTTCTTTTTACCCATGATTTTTCCTCCCTATTTACAATGTATTGTGGATAACAGTAGTGCTTTAGATACACACTAACTATAGCCCAATAAACTTTATTTTGCAAGTTGCAAACAATCTAACCATTGCCCGGCTGTTCTTTCCCAGGTAAAGGCCGCAGCTTGTGCTAAACCTTTTTGGCGCAATCCGGCGCGTAAGTCTTTGTTTTCTAAAACCTCTTGGATTGCGGAACTCCATGCTACTATATCCATAGGGTCTACTAATATTCCGGCATCTCCTATAACTTCTGGTATGCTGGAAACCGAGGCTCCAACAACAGGTGTTCCACTGGCCATTGCTTCCAGTACGGGGAGACCAAAACCTTCGTAGAGGCTTGGGAATGCCAGTACTGTGGCTTGCCGGTAAAGGGCCGGTAAATCTACATCATCGACAAACCCTAGCATACGAACATAGGGCCGTTGCTGCGCTGCTCCTTCTATGGGAGCCGCCATCCAGGCCGGTTGTCCCACAATGACTAATTCCAGCGTGTAGATTTTGCTTAATGGATCACATGCTTCCATCAGCCGCATATAGTTTTTCCGGGGCTGTATAGTGCCTACTGCCAGAATATAAGGCGTCTTTCCAATATTATATTTTTCTTGGAGCATTTGCCGTTCTTGGGGCACAGCTTCTGATGTAAAACGTTTGGATACGCCACTATGCAATGTTGTAATCTTTTCTGGAGATATCTCCAGTAGCGAGATTAAATCCTGCCGTGTCGCCTCAGAATCAGCTAGGATATGGTTGGCCCTTTCTATACTTCGGGGTACAGCTTTCTCCAGATAACGTTGTAATACTTCTGGAAAAGTCTCCGGGTGGCGGATAAATGACAGGTCGTGGACTGTCAATAGCCCCTTTGTCTCTCTTAGCAGGGGGGGGAGTACAAAGTCAGGTGAATAAAAGATATCGGTTTCACCGGTGAGCCACTCCGCAGGGATTGGTAACCGTGCCCGTTGCCATAGACGCGCCAACCACTCATCAGTAAGGGGGATATCGCGAAAGATAAGATGGTCAGGGTTATGCGCTAAACTCTTTAGCCGTGCTTTCTCTTCTTGCCAGTGCTTGCCTAATTGTGCTACCCCGGCCATCAGGGTAAAGGTATGCTCTGTGGGCTGTGCTAATACGGCACTGATAAGCTCTCGAGTGTAACGCCCTATACCTGCGCCCTGTCGTGCGGCAGCAGTGTAATCTATTGTGATACGCATACGACCTTCACGTCATTATATGTCCAATAGCGGTTCACAAAGAAATTCCAGAACATAACCACACCGGTCCCGACTACTTTAGCGGCGTTTTTGCCCAGGGTCGATAGTGTGGCCGGGTTTGAAAGTATTTCCAAGGCTGTGATTTGTCCTAGGCTTGTGAGTAAGATTGTACTTGGGTCTTTGAGGAGTAGCAAGATACTGGTGTTGATTGCCCATCCTGCGATGTTTACTACGAAGAACTGGACAACTTGCTTGCTAATCGGTTTACTGCGGGAGTCTGGGTAAGTCCAGAAGCGGTTCCAGATGAAGTTGCTGATTACGGCTACCGTAAATGAGATGGTATTACTTAAGGTAACCGATAGACTGGTCAGACTTTGCAGCAGATTAAATGTCCCAAAATCTACAATTGCGCCGATAGTACCTACAACTGCGAATTTAAGGAAGCGCTTAATTTCGTCGCCGTTTTTATCAATGTATCCTTTTATCTGACTTAGCATATATCCCTCTATCAATAATAAAGGCCGGGGAAGTACCCGACCCGGCCAAAATTATACTCTTACGGTGTTGAATGTCAATTCTAACTTTATATAGGTTGCTTCGACATATTTTGTAGATACCGATTTAGGATAATAAAGACGATAGCGGCTACAGCTACATTCCCCATCAAGAACGTCATCATTGCTTGTGGATTTGCGTTTTCTAGGAGTTGTCCCACGATCCAGGGGATCGACATTGCTCCTAAATTGCCGCCAATGAAGAACACCCCGGTAATTTTTCCCGTGATTGCTATATGCCGTTCGGCCATTGAGTATACACCGGGAAAGATACTCGCCATCGAGAGTCCTAATCCCAAGGTCCCAATCCATAACAGGGTAGAGGATGCCGGTCCGAGAATGATTATGCCCAGACTGAGTAAACTTCCTGCCAAGTTATAAGATAGAACTCTACCTGGTTTAAAGCGTGCCGCAATAGGTATACTCAACAAACGCCCTAGAGTGAAGGCCCCAAAAAATCCTGATGTTAAATACGCCGCAGTTGTGGTGTTCGCTAACCCCATACTTTGAGCGTAATTATAGATCCAGCCCCCAAAGCAGATTTCAGCCCCTACATATATAAAGAAGAAAAGTGTAAATAAATTTACAAGTGGTTTATTGGTTGGTTTTGTTTCTATATCCTGTCCTAATGCGCTTTTGATTGGACTGGGAACCGGTTTCAGCCAAGCGATGACCAGTAGTACGGCCATGCCCAATATCCAGTATGCCCATCGAATTTCACCCGTCATTTTTAGCGCTTGGGCGACAATAATCGGAGCTATAAGCGCACCGACACCGAAGAAGAAGTGTAGGCCGTTGAGATAGGGGGCCACCCTCTCGCCATGAATCCAGGCCAACAGGGTATTACTCCCCACATCAAGCGTATTCTGTGCAAATCCCAGAATGAGCATTAGTAAACATAATAGCCATAGGACTGGTGTGAGAGGGATGAAGAAAAGTGCGGCGATAGTTATGGCTAACATAGTTAGCATAAGCGGATGGCCGGGATTTTTATCATATAATTGTCCCCCGATCAAGGCGCCAAGTAATCCCCCAATTGACCGCATTGTGAATAGTATACCGACCTGTCCGGTTGTTGAACTTGTTTGTTGGGCCAGATTATCCAGTGTTGGTCCTAGTGAGGCCAGTACTAAACCTTCAATCACGAAGATTCCATAATAACTGATGGTTTGGAGTACTTTTGAGCGTCTTTGCGTAGCTATACGATTTAATAACAAGGTTGCTTTCGTTATATCCATGCGTCTTATCTCCTTACTTAGAATTTAAATGGAGTTAATGCAACCGGTTGCATTAACGTTTAAAAAAAATTTATACTATTACACCAGATGATTGGCGGACAATTAGTTCTACCGGCATAGTCACATTTGTAACTATGCCCGTTTCAATATATTGCATTAGGTTGTGCACCAGTAATTTTCCAGCTTCTTGTATGTTTTGGCGGATCGTAGTCAGCGGTGGGGCGCAGTGCGCAGCCAGGGAAATATCATCATAGCCAACAATTGCTATATCTTCTGGTACCTGGTAGCCATTCTCACGCAGTGTGCCAATTGCTGCAATAGCCATTAGATCACTGTTAACGAAGACGGCATCCAAATCAGGGGCTTGTTTTATCAGTCGTTGCATGGCTTCTGAACCGGAATGACTGGTGTAATCACCATAAGTGATTAAGTTTGGGTTGACAGCCTTCCCCGCAGCCTTTAAAGCGGTTTCATAGCCTTGATAGCGCAGTTTTACCTCTAACGATGTTGGTGTTCCGCCTAAAAATGCGATGCGTTGTCTTCCTCGGCTGATCAAGTGCTGGACGGCTTGTCGTGAACCGGTTAAATCATCACTAGTTATCGAACAATGGGATAACCCGGGTAAAGGGTTTCCCCACACGATAAACGGTGCTTCTAAATCTATGAGAGTTTGTATATGTTTTTGGGGTTGGGTACAACTGGTCAGGATAAAGCCATCTACACGTCCGGCATCCAAATAGCGATAAGGCCAATTATGGTCGCCAATTTCGATTTGGGCTAATAACAAATCGTAGTTGTAATCCGCTAATGCCCCGCTTATAGCCCCTACGATTTCCAGATGGAAAGGGTCGGTGATAAAATAATCCTTCTTTAGGTCAATAGGGAGTACGAACCCAATTGTCTGGCTCTTCTTCATACTTAGATTGCGGGCGACTTGGTGAATCTGGAAGTTGTGTTCCTGGGCTATTTTTTGAATACGTGCCTTAGTCTTCTCGCTAATCAAAGAACTGTTGCGTAAGGCCCGCGAAACGGTTGATTTCGATACTCCTGCTAGTTGAGCTATATCTGCAATGGTGCGGATTTCTCTTTTCTTACTGTCCATATGTTATCCCTGAATCCTATAGGTTATAATGCAACCGGTTGCATTATAACCTATAGGAGCATAAAAGTCAAGACCTAATTTTTCTACAATGTATTGCAGCTTTACCTCTTCGTGGTATAATCGCCTTTGCTTAGGAGAGGTGCCGGAGTGGCCGAACGGGGCGGTCTCGAAAACCGTTGTAGTCCTTGTGGGCTACCGTGGGTTCGAATCCCACCCTCTCCGCCTTATTTGTACTGCAACCAGTGTATATAACTACCACTGGTTGCTTTTTTATAAGTCATAGCGTATGTTGTTTAGGGCTATTGTTGTATTAGCAGGTGTCACATGAATATAAGTGGTGTAGTTTTAGCTGGTGGTCGCAGCCGTCGGATGGGAAAGGATAAGCGTTTTTTATCTATCCAGGGACGGCCTTTAATAACGTGGGTCTTGGAAAGTCTGACTCCTTTGGTTTCCGAGTTAATTATTGTGACAAAGGAACCGGAAGACTTGGAGACTTATGGTGTGCGAGTTGTTCAGGATCATTATTCAGGGATCGGCGTGTTAGCAGGGCTGCATGCCGGACTTGTGGCCGCTCAGGGTGAATGGGCCTTTGTCGTTGCCGCCGATTCCCCGTTTTTAAATGTGCCCTTGATGCGGGCTATTGTGCGGCTTGGTGAGCGTCAACCTGTTGATGTAGTCGTTCCTTATTGGCAAAAGGGGCTTGAACCATTGTGTGCTCTGTACCGGCCAGTTAATTGTGTTCCTGCAATTGAGTCCGCCATACAGCGTGGTGACCGCCGTCTGATTTCATTTTATTCTGATCTGCGCGTGCAGATAATGGCAGAAGAAGAGGTATCCCGCTGGGATCCACAAGGCTGCTCTTTCTTTAATGTCAATACACCCCAGGATTTAGAAACAGTACAGTGCTATCCCTACCAGGAAGCTCCAGAGGATTTATAATATTCTTTGTGGGTGCGTATATATTCGCATCTTTGTATTGCGGATATAACCTACACCCGTAATCTTCCATTTTTCCGCAAAAGCTACGGCTGTTGATGTGAGTGCCGTCAGACTTCCTACAATGGGGGTACGTAATTTTGCGGCTTTACTAATCATCTCGGATGAGACCCGCCCAGTAGTCAATAAAATGGTTCCCCCGGTAGGTATTCCTTGTAACAGGCAAGTACCTAATATCTTATCCACGGTATTGTGGCGGCCTACATCTTCAGCCAATACCAGCAGTTTACCTTCAGGGGTAAATAATGCGCTGGCATGGATTCCCTGGGTCTTTTGGTATAGCTCAGCCTTAATGTGTAATTCTGTCATCATATTAGCCAGGTCTTGCGGTTCGATATGTAGGGGGTTCTTTAAAGGTGCTGCGAGTTGGTAGAGGTCACCCAGGATAACACCCATACCACACCCTGAGGTGAGCAATGGATTCTTGAGTGTGCCGGTTTCCACTTCGTGACTTAGCCATACATCTACACAAGTGCCCTCATCATTCTGGCGCAACACTTTAATCTCATCCCGACTCTGGATTACGTTTGAGTAGTAGAGAAAGCCGGCTACCAGTGCTTCTTGTAATATGGGGGTGGCCGCTATACGCAATAGCTCTTTGCCATTGATGTGAATGCATAATAATATCTCTGGTGGCAATGCCCCCTTATGTGTTGTTACACCTTGGGGTGTCCATTCATAGAGTGTTTGATGTGTATTGTTCAAAATCTTCGTATACTCCTGGTATAGCTACTAAGAAAGTCTCGACTGCATATGGCCCAACAAACCCGTCATCCTGAGCTTGTCGAAGGAACCTGCCTTGAGCCTGTTGAAAGGTCTAGATGCCTCGGCTTCGCTCGGCATGACGGATAA
>JAFGKB010000115.1 GCA_016928755.1 Anaerolineae bacterium
ATTAGTATTCCCAACGATTTCGAGGAAGGTTTAGGCCCGCGTAAGGCGATCTATGTCCCGATGGCCCAGGCCGTCCCCTCGGTCTATACAATTGACCGGGATGCCTGTATTGAGTGTTACAAGTGCGTCGAGGCCTGTGGTGAGTTGGACGCTATAGACTTTGCCGAACAACCGGAAATTATCAAGCTGGATATTGGTGCGATTATTGTAGCCACCGGTTATGATATGTGGGATCCTACACCTATAGAAGAATACGGCTTTGGGACCTATGAAAATGTCACCACAATGATGGAGATTGAACGTCTGCACTGTGCCGGTGGGCCGACCGTGGGTGACTTCATACGGCCGTCTGATGGTAAGCAACCCCAGAGCCTCGCCCTCATTCAGTGTGTCGGATCGCGGGATAAGCGTTATCACGAGTACTGCTCCGGTTTCTGTTGCATGTACACCATCAAAAATGCTATGCTGCTTAAGTGGCTTTACCCGGATATTGACATCACCATCTTCCGTATTGATATCCGCACGCCGGGTAAGACTTATGAGGAGTTTTACGAACGTGCGCGGCAGGCCGGTATTCACTTTATCCAGGGCCGCCCTTCGGAAATCATTGAAGACCCGGTGACCAAGAACTTGATTGTACACGCCGATAACATCGCGTTGGGTAAACATGTGGCGCTGGAAGTTGAGATGGTAGGGCTTGCTACGGCGGCCATCCCTTCAGAAGGGGCTGTAGACCTGGGCCGTATTTTGACCGTACCCAATGATGACAATGGCTTCTTCTTAGAAGCCCATCCCAAGTTGCGTCCCTTAGATACACCGACCGAGGGCGTCTACCTGGCCGGTTCTGCACAGGGGCCAAAGGATATCCCCCAGAGCGTGGGGCAGGGGAGTGGCGCGGCAGGTCGAGCCGCACGGGTGCTCTCTGCCGATAAGTGGGAGATCGAGCCGATTGTAGCGTATGTCTGGCCTGACCGGTGTATCAATGCCAAGGGGGGCAAGTGTGATATTTGCTACCAGGCATGCCCTTATGGCGCGATTGTAAATGAGCCAGGTTCCGGTAATGCGACCCGGATTGTTCCGGCCAAGTGTCACGGATGTGGGACCTGTGTGGCCGAGTGTCCCCATAACGCTATCACACAATGGCACTTTACCGATGCCCAGATCCTCTCCCAGATACACGCCCTCCTGGCCGAAAATCCTGAGGAGAAGGTATTGGCCTTTACATGCCGCTGGTGTAGTGGCATGGGGGCCGACAATGCTGGTGTGAGCCACTTTGAATACCCGGCCAATACCCGGAATATCCTGGTCATGTGTGCGGGGCGAGTGGACACCGACTTTGTGATGGAGGCATTCCGTTTAGGAGCCGGCGCGGTCTTAATTTCCGGCTGCCATCCCCAGGACTGCCACTATATTGACGGCCGGCAACATGCCGGCGAGCGAATGGACAAACTCTTCAAACAATTAGAACGGATGGGGATTTCTCCACAACGGTTCAGGATGGAATCGGTCTCCGCGACCGAAGGCGCTAAGTGGTCCCGCATTATGACCGAGCTGAGCCAGACTATTACCGACTTAACCGTGGCACAGATTAAGGCCGAGAACGCGGCCGCCCGTCCTCAATTGGATAAACGGCTGCGCCGTATGGAGGAAATTCCAGATGTAGCCCATGTGTTACGTCTTAGTGAGGGTGAACGATTACAGGGACTTGAACCGCAAGCTGGGGCTAGGGTTGATAAGCGGCTGTTATGTGCCGTTGACCCGTTACATCCTGAACGGCAGGATTGCTCTTTGGTTACTAGCGAGGAAGTGCACTGATGGCAAACGAAATGAATCCTTTCTTGGTTGAAGTATTAGCCGTCCCTGGTGGTGAGCGTGTGTTGCAATGTTACCAGTGTGGTACATGTTCCGGTTCCTGCCCTGTAATTGATGAGATGGAGCATGGCCCTCGGCAGATTATGAACTTAATCCAGGCCGGTGAGGAAGAAGCGGTGCTTTCCAGCCACGATATGTGGTTTTGCGTCTCGTGTTATTCATGTACCAATCGTTGCCCGCGTGAGATCCGAATTACGGATTTAATGGCTTCTTTGCGCACAATGGCCACGGAAAAGGGCTACGCGGTGGATAAAGAGGCCCAGTTTGAGCAGTCTTTTGAGGAGACCTATAAACGGCATGGGCGTCTCTTCGAGCCGGAGTTGATGACCCGCTACTATTTCCATTCCCTGGATTTTGTGGGATTGCTAGGAATGGTGCCGTTGGGCATTAAGATGTTGCTCAAGAACAAGCTGCCGTTCTGGCCCGAACGTATTGCAGACCCGCATGCGTTGGATAAGATTTTTAAAGATGACCATAAGCCGTCCGTTGTAGAATCCCCGGCCCCCGAAAGTGTGCCGGTGGTATCTAAATCGTCGGGGACTGTGGTACCACCCAGACGTGCCAATAATAACCTGTCTTTGCAGTTATTGCGAATGGGCGGCGTAGCCTCATCCCGTGTCGTACGGGTCATTGGTAGCATCTTGTTGCTGGTGGTGCCTGCGCTTGGCTGGCACCTACTCGGTGTTGATCGTTCCGGTGCACAGAAGGAGAAGGTCTAATGAGTGACACAACGACATTGCGATATGCCTATTATCCTGGTTGCAGCCTGCTCTCCAGTGCTAAGGAGTATGATATGTCGGTGCGCCAGGTCTTTGCAGCACTGGGCATCGAGTTGGTAGAGATAGAGGATTGGAACTGCTGCGGGGCTGTACACGCTGAAGGCGATGCCGTCATCCATCTCCCGGCCCGTAACCTGGCTTTGGCTGAGGCTCAGGGCTTCACGGCCATTATCGCACCGTGTAGCGGTTGCTATCGCAATCTGCGCCGGGCCAGTCAGGCCGTGGCTGCCGATAAAGCCATCCGCAAGTCGGTGAATGAGAGCCTGACCGGGGATTTAACCCTGGCTGGCAATGTCTCCGTTTTGCATCCACTCTACGTGCTGCTCTATGAATATGGGTTGGAGAATATCAAGGCGCGTGTGACAGCTCCCCTCTCGGGTTTGCGCGTTGCCAGCTACTATGGCTGTATGCTCACCCGTCCCAAGGATGAGTTCGACAGCCCAGAACGCCCTACGGGTTTGGATCAGATGATGGCTACAATTGGCGCTAAAGTCGTGGACTACCCGATGAAGGCCAAGTGTTGTGGCGGTGCTCTGGCGATTTCCCATTCGGATGTCACAGCCAAGCTATCGGCCAAGGTGTTAGGTTCTGCCAAGTCGGCAGGTGCGGAGGTTGTCACATTAGCGTGTCCGATGTGTCACACGGCTTTGGACCTTTATCAAACTAAGGCCGAACACGCCGCCGGTGAGGCTTTTGAGTTGCCGGTACTTTATTTTACCCAGTTAATGGGGTTAGCGTTGGGGATTGAGGCCCGTATGCTGGGGTTGCAACGCCATGTTGTCTCCCCCAGTGCACAACTGGCCCGGTTAGGATTTTAGGAGAAGGCAAGGATGAAACGTGGTACAACCCTTAAACATAGAGATGCTGACGCCCTGATTTTGGAAAGGCACATGGTCACGCATCACGATAAAATAGAGTGGGATATGGAACTTTGTGTGGGCTGCCAGATTGGCCCTTTAGCTTGTCCCAAGGAAGCAATCTCTCATATCGGGGGTGAGATCGAGAACGGCCGCTTGGTGAGCAAGTTGATTGTGGATGTGGACCCGGATAAGTGTATCTTCTGTGGTATCTGCACGGTGATGTGCCCGATGAACGCTATTACCATGTGGCTGAATGAGGAAAAATTTGTCCCTGTTTTAGAATATGAAGCCTTCCCAAAGTTAGTGAAGTCCATTACTGTCTCTGAAGAAGGTTTTGATTGCCGCCGTGATGAGTTTGTCCTCAATAACTGCCCCACCAATGTTATTAGCTGTGTTGTTCCTAGTGATACTGATGGGGATGATGAGGAGCAAGGTGCTCCCCGTAGTTATCCGGTGGTGGATGAAGAGCATTGTATCTACTGCCGTCAGTGTGAAGTTGCCAGCGATGGTGCTTTCCACGTTGAGCAGCCCTGGCAGGGAACCATCGAACTACGGCGGGAGAAGTGCGTTGAGGGCTGCTTGGCCTGTGCCGATATTTGCCCAACCCGTGCCCTGTACATTAATGATGATAATGAGTTAGTCCTGGCGGATTATTACTGCATTAAGTGTGGTGCTTGTATGGAAGTCTGTCCTATCAAGCCAGAAGTTGAGGAATATACCGTGACCTTTGAGTCCCAGGGCCTGATCCATACCCGGACCCATGAGCGTATTATCAATTCCCCCGACTTGCCTATCTGGGTAGAGCGGTGGCGTATACGCCACGAGCCGGTGCATAGTGCGGCTTGGCTCACGGCCTTGGTGCGGCTGGCAGATGAGAAAGCCGAAGCTGTTGAAATTGACCGTACTCGTGCTCTTAAACGGCGTGACTTGTTAATGGCCTTGGTCGGGACCCCGCCGGAAATCGAGGTTGAGACCCACAAACGCCCCGAATTAATCAAGGCGCTCAAGGGTGGCGAGGAGATACTCGATAAAGAATAGCCGGACCGGCTGTTATTAATAAACTACCATCGAATCACCGTGGACTTGCAAGTCCACGGTGATCTTGTTTATCGTAGTAGCTTGGCGATTGAAATTGCGGTTGGGGGACTAAAGCCGGGTAACCGCTTGCGCGGTCACAGATGTAGGACAAATTGGGAATTTGTCCGCCCAGTCCGGCAGTTAGCAACTTGCCCTACAAGCCGCCGCGTAGCACATCTTAGAATCCCACAAAATTTAATCTCTCTCTTTTTGCGGTTTCAGACTCTTGCTCACTAATATATCCCTCCTCAACCATTAAATCCAATATAATGTATTGCCTTGTTTGTGCGTATTCTAGGTCAGCTTGAGAACTAAAAGACGATAATTGAACAATGCTGGATAGCATTGCAGATTCAGCCAAATTTAAATCACGAACACTTTTGCCAAAGTAGTGTTGGGCCGCTGCTTCTACTCCATAAATCTGATCCCCATAATTGACGGAGTTGAGATAGAATTCCAGAATTTCATTGTGAGAATATTGATGGGTAACCATAATAGTTAGTATCAAATCGCGCATATCCTGTCTGAATGAATCGCCGTAATCTCTCCCAGAGATTACCGTTAAATTAGTAACCAATTGACCTGGTATAGTCGTATCTCTTGGTCGTGGAATCTCATATTTCCTATGCTGAATGCTGTACCATATACTGCGAAATATTGATGACATCTTCCAATGGAGAGCACGAGAATAAAAACTCCTATCTTCTACAACTACCGTAGCC
>JAFGKB010000116.1 GCA_016928755.1 Anaerolineae bacterium
AACCGCAAATCTTCCGGCGAGTTATTCATAATCAGACTCGCCGCGAGGGCCTTCATAAAGATAGATTTACCGCTACCGGTCGTGCCGGCAACTAAGAGATGGGGCATTTTAGCCAAGTCGGCAACAATGGCCTCACCGGCAACATCAAGCCCCGCCGCAAAGCATAACGGACTACCACACTTCTCAAAAGCCACACTCTCCAATACCGAGCGCAACCGGACCAGGGCAATCTCATCATTGGGGACTTCAATGCCGACTACAGCCCGCCCCGGCACCGGGGCTTCAACACGCAAAGACTGTGCCGCCAGTGCTAAGGCTAAATCATCAGCCAGTGAGGCAATCTGATTGACCCGGACTTTACGCTGGTGTTCATCACCATTACCTTTAGTGATATACCCCGGCGAGACTCCAAATTGAGTCACAGTAGGCCCAATGCGGGGCTTCGTCATCTCTACAGGTACGCCAAATTGCGCTAACGTTTCTTTAATGATTTCCTGCTTCTTGATAACTTCAGCGTTATCTATGCTCAACTTCTTGGTTTTCTCAAGCAAACCTAAAGCGGGAAGATTGTCATCACTAGATCGGGGTTTCTTTGTGGCCGGCTTCGCTGTTTGTACGCGCGGCTGGCTTGTCGCCGGTTTACGGTCTAAGCTAGTCTTAGACTGCTCAAGGTTTTCTTTTTCAACCCTCGGTTTCTCAGAATGCGTGGGTTTAGTTTCCCGTCCGGGAATAGGAGAGGTCATTACACCGCGTGAGACCTGCTGGACAACTGCTGCCGGAGGTGGGGAACGACGCTCCCGACGCATCGCGCGCTGAGCCTCCCAAACAGCTACCAGACGTTTGCCGAAATCACGCACCATCTCAGTGGTTACATCAAAAGCCAAGGCTATACCCAGAAAAGTAACTAGCGACATCAGAACATTGGTAATCAGAGGGCCAAACGCATTCGAGAAGAAAACGCTGACGGCCCAACCAACTAGACCGCCACCACGCCCCGACTCGACTAAAGCCCACCCATAAGTCCGCATTACGGTATGCGTAATCGCTAAAAGGCCGACCAAGGTGAGTTCCATACCTAAAAAGGGTCGCCAACGCCATACGGTTGGTTGGTGCACAATATGCCGCAACAGGAGAAGTCCCACGGCTGTGATTAAAGCACCGGTAGGATAGGCCCCCCAGCCAAAGAGTAACACTAAGAAACGCGCCCAGGCACTGCCCCAAGTGCCGGTATCAACCCCGGCTATAGTGGCAATCGTCAACAATCCCCCAAGCATTAAAGCCACAGAGAACAGTTGCAGGGTCGCGGGGTGGTTCAACCCGGCCCATATCTTACGCCCTAGCCCAGACTCCCGGAGACTAGCAAAAAGCTCCTGGGATTTGCTTGCGTCCGGTGTCCCACTCTTCTTATGAGATTGGGAGCGCGCCATAGAATACGACCTACGCTGAGGCATAAGTACAATCTTCATTTGGAAGCCCGAGGGCTATCCGATGATCTTCAGGGACGATGTCCAGGACTAACACCGAAATCTCTTGTCCAACATGGTAAGCCCGGTCTAAATTAGGGACATAATCTGCGCCGTTGAACTCTGAGATATGCAGTAAGCCCTCTAAACCATCCACCAACTCCACAAAAACCCCAAACCGTTCCACACTGACAATTGTCCCGGTTATATGGTCACCACATTGCAGCCGATCATAGACCGAATCCCAGGGGTTAGGCTGTATACGTTTAAGGCTCAGTCCCACCCGCTGATGCTCAGGGTCAATACTCAAAATCAGAACCTCGACATTCTGTCCTGGTTCCAAAAAATCCTCAGGATGTCGCACCCTCCCCCATGAGATCTCGGAGATATGTACCATCCCTTCCAAGGGACCAATATCCACAAAAGCACCAAAGGGACGCACACTGGTAATCCTGCCCGTGCAGATTCTCCCCGGGCACAGCCAATCAGGCCACTGCGGGCGTTCAAACTCACATTCAGCAACCTGTCGCTCTGAAAGCAGAATACGGTTCCGGGCCGGTTCTACCTCAATAATGCACAAGCGCATAACTTGCCCCAGATACTCCTGAAACTGCACTTCACGGGCCGTAGGATCAGCAGGAAAGGGATAAGCAATAAGATGTGAGGCCGGAATAAAACACTCCACACCTTCCCAGTGAGAAACTAACCCACCACGGTTAAACCCATCAATGGCAAGTTGCATAATCTTACGGCATTTCTGTAGGTTACGGGCCTCTTCCCAGATCTCTTCAGCAACAATCGGCGCTTCAACCCATTCCCAAAACTCCGCTACACAACCGCAGCTCATAGGACCTTCTTCCAATATCACCTGCCAATACCGTTCACAGGGTGGACTGTATGGCGGAATATACCGACCATTCATAAAACGCTCCTTCTACATTCCCAAATACGGATAGGCAACACAAAATATACAGAACTGGAGATCAACCAATCCAAGCCATCCCCAGAGATTCTTCATCCTGTTGAAGTACACTGATCGCAAACATCCTGTTCCATCTCAATAATAATACGCGCAAGATTCTCTATCGCTATACGTTGCTTCCGGTAAAAATCAGATTCACTAAGGGCTAGACGGGCGGCCACCTCACGCACTTTTTGACCACGCAGAAATTTCATCTCTAATATATTGTATAACAACCACTCCGGAGCTGTCAAATTTCGGTCGCCATCAGGGCGCATCTCCTCAATAGCATCGGTCAGAACAGAGCGCAGACCTTTCACCGAATTACCGTCATAATCCTCTGCGGCTCTCTGAACTATTTGGAGATTGAGCAATGGGTTATCGGTTAAACGTGGCCCACCCCAATAATGTGATAATGCATTATGGACCCATTTTGGCAACTGCGGGGAAGCCACCAATGCAAATCCTTCAGCCGCTTGTTGTCCATACCGCAACATCCCCCGGCGACGTTGAATCTCTTCCAATTCAGGCAAAAGCGGGACAAAAACATCGAAGAAAGCGGATTGCAACTCGCGGTCCTCCAATGCAGCACTGACTTGTATCAACATTTTATCAAATAAGGTACGAATTTGGACCGCAAGAGGAAGGGTTACCTCTGGTGATTTGATCCCCATCAGCCCCAAAAGTCGTTTACCCACCTTATCGTGGATAGGAATTACCCAGTAACCATCCCAAATAATAAAGGGGGCCAGTTGCTCCATATCCTTAGCGCTATTTAAGGGGAAAGAGGCTAATTCCTCAGATGAAAGTTGGACACCACAACGGACCTCGTGACGCAGGTTCCCGTTGTCCAAGACACCGATAAAACCACCGGGACTACGTAGCAATTCACAAGTAGCGGCTAAGATATTCTCAAGAAACTGGTTCAAATCACTGGTCGTCAATAACCGTTGACTCAACTCCTGGACTTGAGCAACTTCAGCATGGCTCTCACGATATAGGGCCAAATCTAAAAGTGGCTTAAAAGCCTCTACACCAAACTGTACCAAAATCATGACCAACGCCATCGCAACTAATGAGAAAGTGTAATTCCCTAACCCTAAAGCCTGTTCTACAGACAGGCCCGTATTAAAAGCGACTAAAGCCAATATTGCCGCAATCGGCCCACGCAGTAAAAAGCGGACCAAACGATGCTTAACAATCCGCTCTGGCGTTAAAACCCCAATAAATGCGACACTATAAGAAACCATAACCAGCATCCCGGCAATTGCTATATTAGCCAAGATTAACACAATCCACAAAACACTGCCGGCAGTACCGCGAGGCCAACCGATAACCAACAAATAAGGGAAGACCCCCATTGCCGGGGCAATAAAACCAATAGAAAGATAGATCATACGCCGGCGCGCGGCCCGTGTATAACAGCGACTGTGTGCGACAAAGGTCTCCCGTAAACCCTCCACAAGACTGAGCAAGAATAGAATCGCAAAGAGGTAGAAAAAGGGGCCGGGTCGCATATGCGCAGCTCCGGCGGTTAATGTGACATCATAGACCACCCAATCCGTATACAATGCCAGTAAAGCTATAACCGCGCTTAACGTCCAGCTAAAAGGGCGTAACCATACAGGATAATGATTATCAATTACAGTAAGCCGGATAGCACGCGCAAACTCAAGGTACAAAGTCGGTGTAAAAGCAATCCCCAACCATTGCAGACGCAACAATACGACGGCGCGATCCAAGTCCTGCACATTCGTAAGAAGCAGGTCAATGAGATAGACGAGACAGAGACATGCTAGTAAGCCACTAAAAGTGCGTGAAACACGACTCTGGCGGTTATAAAAGAGCAAGTACAATAATAGTGCAAAGGCTGTAATATCCAAGCCAATGGTTAATATATCATTGACCTTAATTAAAAAATGAAACCAGTCCATACTTTAGGGAATTCGTTTACGGAAAAATAGGCCAACATCCTGCCCCGGCCAATAAGCATCTTGAAAACCACAGAATGTAAAACCCTGGGAGAGCGCAAAACCAATGACCGGTTGGGCTTTGGGTAAAGTTACCAAGATTAAGCCGTTGATATGTTGGCGTAAACACCAAGTTGTAGCATGTTGTAATAATGCCGTAGCCACACCACGACGGCGCACTTCTGGCATAACGCCCAAATCCACTATCCGCGCCTGTTGCCGTTCTGGGTCTAAAATAACGCCCAAATAGCCAAGAATCAACCGTTTTTCTACTGCCACCCAGAAATTATCCCGGTGGGGCCAAACCTTTGAAAGTATGTCCGGTGATAGATTCGGCTCAATCCTCTGTTGTCGTGGCAAGCGCACCTTCACAAAACGCACGGACCACTCTTTGTCGCCCCGACGTTCTTCCATTTGCCAGGCGATTTCAGTCGTGTAGGACAGATCTAGAGCTAAACAGTCTTCCCAATCACCTTCACGTGCTACACGAATACGCAAAATAACCTCCTAACTCTACCCAAATCATTATGATCCTGACGCAACAATACTGAGAGGAATAGTACAAATCGCCGTATTACCATAAATATCGACGACCACCAGGCGGAAGAGATAGAAACCACCGGGTGGGTAAGCAGTCACGTCAGAAACATCCCAATAACCTAATAAACCATTCTCCACAGGAACATCATATTGCGAGATAAAGTTCGGCGTATCGCTACCGGGAAACTGAACCTCAAACTTATAATATGAAAATGCATTTGTCGCGGCTGTCCCCCGGACCTCGACCAGATTAGAGACACTAGCCCCGGCAACCGGCATAACTAATTGAGCATTAGGTGAGGGGCAATCCGGCGGCGGAACAGCCGGGGCGGTAGGCGTAGGAGAAGGGGCCGGTGTAGCAGTTGGTAATTCCAAGGCCGGTATATCCTCGGTGCTAGTGAGTGGCTCACCCTCAACTAATGGCGTGACCAAAACCGCAGTTGGCACAGCAGTCGATGTCGGTGTTGGTGTAAACAACCCGACATCGACAACCGGCGTACTCTCTGCCACATCAGGAAACATAGGGGCCAGGTAAGTACTGAGCACAAAAACTACCCCACCCAACATTAGAAATAATAAAGAAACTAACAAAGAACGCGCCATGCGCTGTTGATTAATATCCCGCTCCAATGAAAACTGCGCGGCATCCCGCCGACGTTTTGCCGAAAGCGAAGACATTAAATACGCTATTGAGCCTACCAAGCAAACCAGATAGACGAGGATAGCTTGTTGGGCTAACCAGCGCAAAACTACATTCATAGTGTTCTAAGTACTCCACGAATAATCGTCTCTAAACGCGGGACTAATATCTTACCCGCTTCCAAGACTTCTTCATGGTTCGGTTCAGGAACCCCTTCTTCACCCCCCAAGGAATTACTAATACCAGATATACCCAGTACCTGAATCCCACCATGTCGGGCCACAGTTACCTCTGGGACTGTGGACATACCGACAGCATCCGCCCCAATAGTCCGTAAGAACCGCACATCCGCGAGGGTCTCAAAACTCGGCCCTGCCAGGCAGATATATACGCCTTGATGGTATGGAATACCGGCTTCCAGAGCGGTTGCCTGAGCAACATCACGTAATTGGGAATCATACGCATTATTCATACCCGGGAAACGTGGGCCAAACTCCTCCAGATTGGGACCACGTAACGGATTAAGACCTGCCATCCCCATCAGATTAATATGATCACGAATAATCATCACATCACCCGGACGATAGGTCATATTGAGTCCCCCGGCAGCGTTCGTCACAACCAGGGTTTCAACACCCAAAACCTGCATTACGCGAATTGGAAAGCCTATTTGGATAATTGAATAGCCCTCATAGTAATGAGCACGGCCTTGCATCACGATAACAGGCTGCCCCTCAAGCCTCCCCATAACCAAACGGCCCTGGTGTCCGGCAACGGTGGAAACAGGATAATTGGGAATTTTATCATAAGGAATGATGACCGCATCCTCCACCGATTCAGCTAACGCATTAAGTCCCGAACCCAAGATTAAACCAACTTTGGGTTCCAATTCAGTATACTGCCGAATAGCCGCCACAGCTTCCTGAAAATCCTTCATCGTGTAAAATTTATCCATCATCACGCTCCTTCTCAGATTTTAATGTATTAGCTCTTGGATGAGACTGATCATAAACGGTCCGCTTGCGCCGACTAGAAACCTCGGTGTAGATTTGAGTTGTCGTAATGTTTGCGTGCCCCAAGAACTGTTGCACCTCACGTAGATCAGCCCCCCCATCCAACAAATGTGTCGCGAAAGTGTGTCGCAAAGTATGCGGCGCGACTTTATGCTCCAAACCAGATTCACGGGCACAATGTTGAATAATAAACCATAACCCTTGCCGGGTCAGCGGCTTACCGTTACGATTCACGAAAAGATGTCTTTCGTTTTTATCACACAACATAAAAGGTCGCCCGGAATCCACATAACAGCGGAGGACATCACAGGCAGTCATATGTAAAGGGACAATACGCTCCTTATTACCCTTTCCCACACAACGCAGGTTGCCCGCCTGCAAATCAACATCCTCCAATTTTAAGTCTACAATCTCGGTAGCCCGCAGACCCGTGGCATACATCAACTCTAATAATGCACGATCTCGTAACTCCAATGGAGTATACGCTTCAGCCACCGTTTCTAACAAACCTGACACTTCATCATGTGAAAGTGCCGCAGGTAAACGCCGGCCAACCTTTGGCTGTTGTAACCATGTGGGCAAATGCTCGTCTATAACACTCTCAGTATACAGGAACTTTAGAAAAGCCCGCAGTGAGGCCACTCTCCGCGCTACAGTAGCAGCACTATATTTTTGCTCCTGTAGCCAGGCTAAGTAAGCTTCTAAATCAACTGTAGTTAAAGAATCTACAGCACAGTTTCGCCTTTGCAAAAAGGCCATAAACTGCTTCAAATCCCGCCGGTAAGCGGCGATGGTATTTAATGCATACCCGCGCTCAAAACGAATATAATGTAAAAACTGCTGCAAATGGGAATCCATACCTTTGTTAGGGTTCCTTGCCCAAAACACATTATGCAAATAAAATTATACGATAACTCATAAATAAAGCCAGTTATGAAAAGGTCACCTAACCTAGCCGTCTCAAGCCAGCGACCATAAATATTGGGCGATTTGCTCAGAGGCTAGGGGGCGGGCGAGTGACCGGGACCCAGAGGCCAAAGCCTGCCGGCGGCTGGTATCGGTCACCAACTCTTGTACTGCTACCGCGACCTTTTCAGGAGTAGCAGCCCAGACACCGGCCCCATTGGAAACTACATACGGAATACTACCCCGCTCCTGTCCAGGCAGGGCCATATAGAGCACTAATGGCAAACCGGTAATAAACGCCTCAGATAATGTATTGGGGCCAGCCTTCGTCACCAGAATATCCGCCGCCCGCATCCAAACTGGCATATTTGAGGTAAAACCCTCAACTTGTAAGGAGCCATTGCTATTTAAGGCTTTGAGTTGTTCATAGAGCTTACGGTTCCCCCCGGCGATTACGACAACCCTAGTCCCAGGACAGCGACTCAAAACTGTCTGCACAATTGCCGTGACCGGACCCATTCCGCCACCACCACCGACAACAAGAACGACCGGCTCATCTTGGGGTAATCCTAACTCCAACCGCGCCTGTTCTTGGGAAATATCAGCCGCAGTCTTAAAATCCCGGCGAACCGGCATCCCGGCAATCTTTATACATTCTTCAGGTGTCCCACAACGCTGCGCGCGCGCTTTCGCCCCATCACTAGCCACAACATATAAGTCAAAACCGGGTGTAAACCAGGCAGAATGCACACTCACCAAATCAATGGCAATAGAAGCCACTGGACGGCTCCAATATTTGCGACGGAGAGCCATACTCAAGGTCGGATTAATCATAGCGTGAAAAGAGACTAGCACATCAGCAGGATAACGATCTAACAAACCCCGCAAGGCACCACGGACATACATCCAATCTAAATATGCCAACAGATGCAATAACCGTAGCTTATCAGAGAGATAATAGCCAATACCCCAAGGAATCCCCTGCAATTTCACAACATGGGGATACCAAGTTGGGTAACACTTAAACGGCCACAGCCCTAACTCTACAAAAACATCAATAATCTCTACCTGTACCGCATCACCGTAAAGCGTGACCATCTCATCCCGCACCGCCTTAGCAGAAGCACGGTGACCACCACCGGTATCTGACATCAGAAATAAAAACCGTTTTTTAGTTTGTTGTTGAGCAACCATAATAAAATCACGCGCATTTTTCTACAGAAGGATCGGTAACTGGCCCCCCCTGATCCATAAACCGCTTGATGCGGGACTCAAAGCGGCTACGGGGCAGGAGTACATAACGCTGGCAAGTCAGGCACAACGCGCCAATATCAGCCCCTACCCGTATAATACGCCATACCTTTCCCCCACAGGCATGGGGTTTCCGCAATTCAACAACATCACCAACCTGTAACTTCATAGGCGGACGCATAAATAAACTCCCCTATCAAACTCTTACCCAGAAAACACCAAGTAATAGTAACGCCAACCCGATAACAATACCTGCCAACTTAAGCCAATGGGCCGGATCTAAAGACTTTATACGCACACCCAACCAAGGAACAAGTCTATCCACCGGCTCGTATTCCGGCAAGATGGCCCAAGATGCAGCCGCTCCGGCCAAGAAACCACCTAAATGGCCCCAGAGACTTATCCCCGGTAAAATGCCAATCGCTAGGTTAAGGAGAATTACACTTAGCAGTCGCGAAACCGAACTTTGTCCACCGGCAAAAGCATCCTGGTACTTATAGAAATAGACCAACAAAGCCCCCATTATGCCCAAAATAGCACCAGAGGCACCCACTGTAGGGGTAAGAAGGGGGGAGAAAGCGAGCACTAATAGATTTCCCCCTAATAATGCCAGTCCATAAACTACCAGAAAACGCCATTTACCAAAGAGTCGCTCCACTTGCTCCCCCATAATATAAAGGGCATAGAGGTTCGAGGCAATATGCATCAAGGTAGAGTGCAGAAACCCTGCCGTAAGCAACCGCCACCACTCACCCCTATATAAAACAAGACCGGGGACCAAAACCCCATAAGAAGCCAGCCAATTTAGATTAGGATCTATTAGGAAAACTACGATATTAAGACCAATTAGGATATAAGTAGCCACGGGGGAAAAAGTAGGTAACCGAGTTTTCTGTGGGGCAGTAGCATAATCAACACTATCGTACACGTTTATACCTCCCTTACAGACTCACACAACGAGGACAAACCCGGGAATGCTCGGCCTGGATAATACATAAAACCTGGTCCACGGCTGCATCTAAAGCACACTCATGGTTAATAACCACGTAGTCAAATTCTTTCAAAACCCCCAGTTCCTCCCGGGCCAATTGCATCCGTATCTCCAGTTGCTCCAAAGTCTCGGTTCCCCGGCGTTGCAGCCGTGCACATAACTCATCCTCAGATGCGGCACTAAGAAATATCAGGACAGCATCTGGGGCAATTTGTTTAACCGTTTGCGCTCCCTGGACATCTAAACGCATAATGACATCCAGCCCACGAGATAGGGCATCACGAACTTGTTGCTTAGGCACTCCTTTGTATTGTCCATAGACTAGAGCATGCTCAAGTAATTCACCATCACGAATCATAGCTTTAAAAGCATTCTCAGAGATAAAGAAATAATCAACACCATCAACTTCCCCGGCCCGAGGAGCACGAGAAGTCGCCGTAACTACGAAATGGAAATCATAGCCACGTTCTTCTAACCGCTGTATCACACTATCCTTCCCCACCCCAGATGGCCCAGAAATCACGACCAACAAGGGATGCAATTCTGGGTTATAAGGATTACGAACCACTGATTCTGTCAAGTTGCACCTCATCTTAATTATAGGTATAATGCTGACGTTAACGTCTTACTTTATAAAAAGCTTATACTAAAAATACTATACCACATTTGGCAGAGGAGAGAAAAATGCCAGTTTATGAATATCGATGTAATGCATGTGGGCGGCGATTCTCTTTGTTCTGGCGCACCTTTGCAACAGCAGAAGAAGGCATACCAGTCTGCAAATACTGTAAAAGTCAAAACGTGAGCCGGTTGGTCTCGCGTATTAGGGTATTGCGTTCAGAAGAAAGTCGTATGGAAGATATGGCGGACCCAAGCTCATGGGGAGATTTAGATGAGAACGATCCCAAGAGTATGGGACGCTTTATGCGGAAGATGATGAATGAGATTGGTGATGAAACAGGTGATTTAGGATCAGAATTTGAAGAAGTTGTAGACCGCTTAGAATCCGGCCAAGACCCGGAACAGATAGAGAAAGAAGTCCCCGAACTTACCCAGGGGCTTGAATCTGGCCCTGATATGGGTATATAAGCGTGAAAGGCTGAAGAGTAAATATGGAAACTATCAATACGTCATTAAAAGGACGTTGGGCTTTAGTTTTAGGGGCCTCCAGTGGATTTGGGGCAGCTATTGCCTGTAAATTAGCCCAGACAGGAATGAATATCTGTGGCGTACATCTTGACCCCCGCAGTACGCTAGAGCGTGCCCAAGCTGTAATAAAGACTATCGAGGCAACCGGTGCCCAGGCTCTCTTTTTTAACACCAATGCGGCAGACCAACGCCGCCGGACAAGAGTAATCCACAAAATTAAAGAAGTACTCGCGGATGAGGTGTACTCGACCATTCATTTAATGGTCCATACCCTGGCATTCGGCAGCCTGCGCCCGTATATCACAGCCGATGAAGAAGAAGCTATCAATGAAACGCAAATGGAAATGACGCTCCGGGTTATGGCGCATAGCCTGGTCTACTGGACCCAGGATTTAGTCCAGGCCGGTCTGTTGACACGGGGTAGTCGTATCTACGCAATGACCAGCATAGGCTCACGGCGTGCGACGGCTAACTATGGAGCAGTTTCAGCCGCAAAAGCAGCCTTAGAGAGCCATACTCGCCAAATGGCACTGGAATTAGGCGGCAAAGGGATAGCCGTAAATTGCTTGATGCCAGGGGTAACCAATACCCCCGCACTCCAGGCTATTCCGGGACACGAACGGATCATAGAACAAGTTCTGGAATACCACCCGGCCGGCAGATTGACGACCCCTGAGGATGTGGCAAATGTGATCGTCGCATTAGCCGCGCCCTCCATAACCTGGATATCAGGGGCAGTTATTCCGGTAGATGGTGGAGAGTCCATTATTGGCATTGGTTAGTATCAAAATCGGTTGACATTATCTTCTGGTATGATAAAATATCCGCAGTTTTAATTTATACCACCCGCGTGTGTATGTTCTAGGATATAAACACAAAATAAGGTGAGTAAGGAGTTGGAAGTGGAACAAGAGAAGGGCAGCCCGAATGAACCCATTTCAATGGAGAATTTAGAGGAGGAAGCACTGGACGTCGTTGCTCCTAAAAAGGGGCAGTTACGAGAGGGCATCATTTTAGATATTAGAAATGATGGTTTGGTTGTTGACATTGGTGCTAAACTAGATGGTTTCGTCCCGAAGGAAGATTACGAAGACCTGGATGAGGTCTTTAAGATTAATCAAGAGATACCAATTGTAATAACAAACTCTCGTAATTCTGATGGTACAGTTGAGCTTTCTATCTCACAAGCCCGGCTTAGAGAAGACTGGCTGACGGCAGAAAAGCTAAAGGAAGAGGAAGCTACTTACGAAGGTAATGTACTTAGTGCCAACCGTGGGGGCTTAACTGTTGAATTTGGTAAGTTACGAGGCTTTGTCCCAATGTCACACCTTATCGGTTTCAACCGTATCCGGCAAGCATCTGAACGTCATCGCCGGTTAGAAAATATGGTCGATAAGCCGATTATGCTTAAGGTTATTGAGGTCAATCCGCGTCGTAAGCGCTTGATCCTCTCACAGACAGCAGCCGCAAAAGAATGGCGGTCACAACGTCGTCAGAAACTGCTTGAAGAACTAGAAGCTGGACAGGTGCGTACAGGACGTTTAAGCCAGATTACCGATTTTGGTCTCTTCATCAATCTAGGTGGGCTAGACGGACTTGTTCATATCTCTGAATTATCCTGGGGGCGTATTGAAAATCCCGCCGATGTCTATAAAGTAGGCCAACGCATCAAGGTCAAAGTCTTAGATTTAGACCGGGAGAAACAACGTATCGCGCTCAGTATTAAAGCACTTAAACCCGATCCCTGGGAATCCGTATCTGATCGCTATCAGAAAGGGACCCTGGTGCAAGGGAAAATTACTCAAATTGTGGATTTCGGCGTTTTCGTCGAGCTTGAACCCGGTATTGAAGGGTTACTCCACAACTCTGAATTACGTGACCATGAACAACGGGAAGAGATTGAGGCCGGCGCAACTGTGCTATCCAAGATTATACGCATAGAGCCAGATCGGCGCCGCATTGGTCTAAGTGTACGCCAAGTTACGCGTCAAGAATGGGAAGAATGGGCCTTCACAACCACTATTCAAGATAGTGAGGCAGAAGACGAATTAGAACCTGAAGATGACGATATGTTGGATGATTTGCTGGACGAGGACATCGATGAAATTGATGTCGATATCGATTTTGACGAAGATGAAGAAGCAGAAGAAATTGAAGAAACAATTGAGGAATCAGAAATAGCAGATGAAGCTACGGAAGAAACAACTGAAGTCACAGAAGAAGCAACTGAGGCTAGAGAAGAAACTGTCGAAGATTCAGAAGAAGTAGAAG
>JAFGKB010000117.1 GCA_016928755.1 Anaerolineae bacterium
CGGCTTTCTTACATGGGCTAGAAGATGTCCTTGACGATCCTGAGCGGGCCTTTGAAATCAGCAAGCAGTATATTGAGGGTTTAGAAAATAACACAGCTACCCAGCGCGCCGTCTTGGATACCAGCATAGAGTACTGGCAAGCTCCGGAGTTAGGGAAATTCAATCCCCAATCCTGGGAACAAGCCCAGGAGGTTATGGCAAGTATGGGCCTCATCGAGGAAAAGGTATCTGTGGATACATTATTCACTAACCAGTTTGTGATACCCTGAACAACTTTGATGAGTACACACATACAACCGCCAGCCACTAATACACCATTCTTAGCAGTCAAAAATCTCTGTGCCAGTTTCCCTGGACCAAAGGGGGTCTTAGCTGCCCTGGACAATGTATCCTTCGAAGTAAACCGGGGAGAGTTTATATGCCTAATCGGGCCTTCGGGCTGTGGAAAATCCACGTTACTGCGCATTATAGCCGGGCTATTGACACCGACCAGTGGCGAGGTGCGGCTAGAGGGCGACTTACAGACCAAGGCCGGAAGACGTGTGGGATTAGTATTCCAACAACCCACGCTGCTCCCTTGGCGCACGGTTTATGATAATATCGCGTTACCTTTAGAACTGGGCCAAGACCCGGCAGAGTGCCTCGAACGTAAAACCAAGGATTTGCTATCCCTGGTAGGGCTTTCGGGTTTTGAGGAAGCCTTCCCCGCGCAACTTTCAGGCGGGATGGCACAGCGGGCGGCTATTGCACGTGCCCTGGCCCAGAATCCCGAGATGCTACTCCTAGATGAACCCTTTGGGGCACTGGATGCCTTGACCCGCGAGCGCATGGCGGTTGAATTGTTGCGTATCTGGCAGAGGGATAAACGCACAGTTTTAATGGTAACGCACAACGTAGAGGAAGCCGCTTTGCTCGGTGACAGAGTCATTGTATTAAGTCCCCGGCCTGGTTACATTGTGGCAACGGTAGAAGTACCAATTCCCAGGCCCCGGTCACGGGCATTGCTTAATGCACCAGAATTACATAATATCGCACACCGGTTAAGGGATGCGTTGCGTGAGACGTGAGACGTGGGTTACGTATTAAGACTTTTGTAGTCCGCTACTATCACGGTACCACTGGCGGGCAATATCGGGGGTAACCCACCGTTGCCCGCCACAGATCTCACAAAGCAGTTCTTTGCCCTGGACATTCACCATGCCATGACCTTCACAACGGGGACAAATCACAAAGGCTTTCGTGCGCACAGCATCTTCGCGCAAGCATTCGATGGCACGCTCAATATAGATTTTTGCACCGACTAAATTATCAGAAGCAACGAGATATACAGCTTCTTCTTGTAATGCCTCCGCTATGACTTCTAGTTCGCGCGCGATATCGAGCAGACGTTTTTCAAGTTGAGTTGTCATATTAACTCTCCCATTTGGCAACTAACGTTCCCTCACGATTGGCCAACAGGTCTACGGCCCACACACCGGGCGCTATTGCATGGACGGCCAGGGAGGACAAGGTCTCCCCATTCCATGTGACGGTATGCGGGCGCATAGGTAAAGCCAGCCATACTTGGCCACGTGCCAGACGCCCAATAGAAAGAGATAGTTCCAGAGAAGCGGTGTTAAGACGCCAAGATGTGATTTCGCCACCCTGGGAGATATGGAAGGTCGTGGCGACTAAATGGGGACCAGATTTAACCGGGTGGAGGCCAAATAACATACCACTATGGGGCTGCATAGATAGAGATGGCAATATGCCCCCAGGTTCCAAGTAAGTATACTTACGTTTCCAAAAATCCACCAAGTGATAGGCCCGGCGACAATCAAAATCAGGTAAGTTGCGCGGGAATTCACGCTTTACGGGTTTATCACTCCAGTTAAAAAGACCTAGCAAACGCCAATGCCCCCAGGAACGGTCTACAGGTGAGATAACCATCTCCGGCATCTCCTGCTTAAAGATATCCAAAACATCCATGCCCTGGACCAAGGGAGGAAGACAGGCCGCCGCAATGGCCCTGCGCTCAGGGGAAAGATGCGAGAGGTCATCAGATACAATCAACAAACCACCGGATAGCCCCAAAAGGGTCGCCTGGGCGACAACTTCATCCTCGGTAAGTTCAGTGGCAAAAGAGCGAATCATTAAAGTATCGGGATCGTTAAGCCACCAACGGCCATGCATCCAGGCACTCCCAGAGACATTGCGTAGGCTGTTACGCAAGCTAGGTAACGAGGGATTATCACGCACCGGGCGGCGCAGTCCGTTAAACTCTGGGGGCCACAACGGCGCGGTGTCTGGGCCGATGCGCATCGCGTCCACCAGGCCCACAGAGGGACCCAGCGGCGCACCACACCCAATCAGGAAAACTTCTTTCCCTGCCGTCTCCCGAATGAGCTGCATCGCCTGCCGGTACGCTTGGGCACGTGTTACATACCGGTTATAACGCTGTCCGGGCAATGCGGCAGCATAGAGAAAGTCTAGTTTTAGATAAGGATAGCCCCACTCTGTAACGGCCTCTGAGATCAATTCACGTAGATGCTCCTGCACACCTGGATGTGTAGTATCCAGAGCACGACTGCGAGAGTTAGAGATCAAACCGGCAGATACCGGGCGACCGCGCTGCGTGTGTAATAACCAATCAGGATGTTGGCGGGCAATGTTAGCCTTAGGATGGGCTGTAAAAGGCCCTAACCACAAGCCAGGTGTAAAACCGGAGCCTTTAATACGCTCCGCAAGCCAACCGAGAGAATGAGGAAAGCGGTCATTACGCTCGGTCCAATCTCCCCAATTAACCTGGTATCCCTCATCTAATTGGAAGACCTGGAGCGGCAACTCATCTGCCAACAGTGCAGCAGAAGCCAAGTTATCCACCATCGCTGCTTCGCTGACCTTATTCCAAAAGATGTACCAGGAACACCAACCCGTAGGCACCGGCGGTAAGTTAGGCACTTCCATCTGGCGCGCCACGGCATAGGCATATTGGGCAAGAGGGTCGAGATTCGGTAATGCCACCCACTCAAGATAGAACCACTCAGAGGTACAAGTCTGGCCCGGTTCCAGCGGGACATCATCAACCTGGGACTGCACCATAAGAGCTTGGTGATTGGGTCGCAAATCTGCGTAGACCTGCACAAATTGATCGGCCAAAGAAGCTCCCCCGGCCACCAATGCCTCCCGTGGTGTTACCACAGCCCCCACTGTCTCGGCCCAAAAACGTGACACCTTGCCAGTCCAAGGGGTAAGCCCATTATGAATCATGGGGCCTTGTGCATAACGCTCAAGGAATGACAGATGCGGTTCCCGGCTACTGGCGGCCATAAAGCCCGTGGCAGACCAGGATTGCCAACCGGTGCGATAAAAGCCGGTAGGCGGTTCCACAGATTTGAGACCTTCAGGACATGTCTTAAAAAAGAAACGGCGCACCGGCAGCGATTTTTCGCCGGTATTGGTTAACTCAAGTCGCAGTAACACAAAGGGGCGGTTCTGGTAGAAGCGGAATCGCACACCTAACACCAGGTTATGGGCTGCGGGGTAAGTTATGGACAACTCCTCAGCCGCACCATGAACATCTTGAATATGGTCACGTTTATGGGTGGCCGCAGAAAAATCAGCGTTATTTATGCTGTGACTACGGCCACGCTGGATAACCTCACAACCGGTAATAATATCCAAGGTACGGCCTGGACTCTGCAAGCAAAAGGCCGAGTCATTGGTACCGGATAACAGATCAAAAGACGGACTTTGGAGCAAAAGTGTTTTGGACATTGTTTATGACTCTGACGAGTCTAGTAACTCCTGGCGACGCCGGCGATATTCCACAATAGGCCGGTCGCCTTGAATGAGCTTCTCACCCATTTTTAAGGCACTGGGTTTAGGTACCTGGGTCACAACGATGCGACGGTCCTGATGTGCTACCAGACGGTTGAAGGGCATAGCGATCCAGGCAATCAAGTTTCCCAAAAGAGGAACGGGTAAAAATTTCTGATAAAAACGCAAATAGAGCAATGTATGTTCATTATCAACCGGCACGAACGCGGCTAAAACCCTGACCTTTTCGGAGATACGATTCTCCCATAGATTAGGGAAAAGAAATTCCAGTTTATAGTCACGGGTAGGATCAGGAACCGGTACAGCCTCCGGTTTAAGGGGTGGCTTACCATCATCCACACGATTATACACGTAGACATAGAAAAGATCATCATCAACCCATTGGATACCAGGACCATCAACAATTACCCGGCACCCACGGCCAATGGTATTATGATGAATGAAAGGGAGATGCACAACATCTAATTGGTTCTCTATCACGCGGGAATAGTGAGCATCCCAGGGGTCATAGATTTTGCCATAGATGAAGTCAGCGTCAATATCATCAAAAAAGCGAGGCGGTGCTAAATCAGCAGGGGGATTTTGACCCCACCAAATCCAGATAAAGCCATGCGCCTCATAGGTGGGATACTGGCGCACCTTAAAACGCTCATCTACCGGGGCATCCCAACCTTGAGCCGGGATAATCTTAATTTGCCCAGAGGTATCATACTCAAAACCATGAAAAGGACACTGAAGATGTTTTCCCCTGACTACCTTACCCTTGCTCAATTCCACGCCACGATGCACACAACGATCCCATAGACAACTAACCTTACCGGTGTCATCACGCCAAAAGACTAACTTCTCTCCCATACGTGTAACACCCACCGGCTTATCTTTTACCTGGCTGGAATCCATAACGACGTACCACTGATTGGGAATCATACGGCCTCCTCAATTATTGATAAACCACCATCCAAGAGCGGTAATACATGCACATAGAGCGCAGAGGCTGCCGGCAAGCAGCAGCCCCAGTAACACCAAACTCGCAATTTTAAGCCCACGCATATCCGGGTTTTCCTCAATATCGGTGATAACCTCAACCAGGAACCCCAGGAAGAATTCTATAATGAGTGCTCCCAGGCTAAACATACAGACACCAACTCCCTAAAATAAAGACTACGATTTATTTTCAACAATCCGCAAGTGCAATTCCTTTAACTGCCGTTCAGAGACATTCGCCGGCGTATCGGCCATTAAGTCGGTGGCCTGGGTGGTCTTCGGGAAAGCAATGACCTCACGGATATTCGTAGCCCCGGCCAGGAGCATCACCAGGCGGTCAATGCCGGGGGCCATCCCCCCATGTGGCGGGGCACCATAAGAGAACGCTTCCATCATGTGCCCAAATAGCTCTTCGGCAGCCGCTTTAGAATAACCTAAAACACGGAAAATATCCATCTGAATTTGGGGGTCATGGACACGGATACTCCCCGAAGCCAGTTCGTAACCATTACAAACCAGGTCATAGGCATCAGACAAGACAGCGGTAGGATCGGCCATCATCGCTTCATAGGTGCGGGGGCGTGGCATCGTGAAGGGATGATGCGCAGCGTCCCACCGTTCCTCTTCTGCGTTCCACTCAAACATGGGGAAATCAAGAACCCAGCCAAAAGCCATCAAGTTCGGATCAGCAAGCGCGAGTTCATCGCGGAAATACAAACGCAGTGCAGA
>JAFGKB010000118.1 GCA_016928755.1 Anaerolineae bacterium
TGTGGACTTGGCAGTCCACAAGGAGCATAAATTATCATCAAAATTCTCTTTGCTATTGCCTGTAAATTGTGGTAATATACACATAGTCCCCAATATGGAGGTGCAGAAATGACAGAGAGTTTACAGCCCCAAAGCGAGCGAAAATTCGGAGCAGCATTTAAGAACTTCGCCATTATCTTCTCATTCGTGGTGAACGTAATTTTGGTATTAGTTTTATTGGTGTTGGTCATCTTCCCTGGACTGGGTTTTACCATCAAAGCGAACCTGGTCGATCCCTTGGTCACGGATTTGGATAACGCTTTTATGGCTCTAGCGGCTACGACAATCGAGACACAGGTTGTAGTAAGTGACACTATTCCGGTGCAGTTTAATCTACCGCTAAACCAAAACACAGATGTCATCCTAACCCAGGCCGTGCCATTGCAGGCCAATGCCACCTTCTTCTTACCCGGTGGCGGTGGCGCTATCAACGGAACCGTCAGCCTGAACCTGCCGGAGGGGATGAAACTCCCGGTCTCATTGAGTATGGATGTGCCGGTGGATACTACCATTCCCGTGGTACTCAATGTGCCGGTGGAGATCCTATTGGGGAAAGCCGGTATGCAGCCAGCAGTCGATCAACTGCGTGCCGTGTTGGACCCTGTGAAAGTGATCTTACAAGCCATACCTGATTCCACCGGGGAGATACTGAGGCCAAAATAATGACACAACCGCCCGTTTGTAGTTATGAAGGCTCGCGCTATAGCACCGAGTTTTGGAATCCTGGCCGAGCCTATGAAGATGGGGCCGAGCGTGTGGCAATGCGTGCCCTATTACCGCCTCAAGGCCGTCGCCTGGTAGAGATTGGGGCCGGTTTTGGTCGCCTGGCGGACCTCTATACAGGCTATGACACGGTCGTTCTTTTCGACTATGCCAGTACTCAGTTGGAACAAGCGGTGGGCCGGTTGGGGGAATATGGGCCGAACGGCAAACCCCATTATGTCTACGTACAAGCCGATTTCTATCGCCAACCCTTTGTCACCGGGCTTTTCGATACGGTGACGATGGTCCGCACTTTGCACCATGCGGTGGATGCCCCGGCTGTATTGCGGGGCATCTCCCGTATCCTAGGTCCCCAAGGCGCATTTATATTAGAGTTTGCCAATAAGCATAACCTCAAGGCCCTGTTGCGTTATCTCTTACGGCGTCAATCATGGTCACCTTTCACATCTAAACCGGTAGAATTTGCCGCTTTGAATTTCGATTTCCATCCCCGCTGGATGTGGCGACAATTGGAAGCTGCCGGATTGCGGCGTGATGCGATTCGTACCGTCTCCCATTTCCGCATTGGCTGGCTTAAGCGACTTATGGCTACGTCCTTGTTAGTACAACTGGATTCCTGGGTACAACCTACCGGGATGCTTTGGCAATGGAGTCCCAGCGTTTTTGTGCGCTCCTATGCCGGTGCCGGACGTCAGGCAGCGGCTGAGGGTGAATTCTTCCGCTGCCCAGAGTGTGGTGCTCCGTTGGGGTCGCCATCCCAGACCGAGTTCGTCTGTAGTTGTGGTATGCGTTGGAAACGTCAGGGCCTAATCTATAATTTCCGCGATCCGGCCTGATTTTATAACCGCCGTTATGCTGATATTTAGAGTAAGCGAACCTGCCCAGAACTGACACTTTCCGGGCAGGTATAGGTCCTTATGGGAGAAGATGGTGGTAAGCTTCTCCCTTTTTTTATGAGGAGGTTTTTATATGCAATGGGTGCGCGATTACCAGCCTAATCTTGAGAATCGCCGTATGTACCGGCGAGCACTATTGATAACTTTGGTAGGTAATATTCTGTTGGCTGCCGGTAAAGGTATAGTCGCCTATCTAACCGACAGTGTCGCTCTCTATGCCGATGCTGCGAACTCGGTCACAGATGTATTCTACTCTATTGTAATGGTTATCGGACTGTGGATAGCCCAACAACCGCCTGATCTCTCGCATCCTCAAGGGCACAGCCGTTTCGAGCCGTTGGTGGGGCTACTGATAGCGGCAGCATTAACTATCGCCGGTTACGAAGCTGCCAAGACCGCTGTAGAACGTTTCTTGACGGGAGGGCTGGCAGTAGAACCGGGATTGCCCACCCTGGTATTATTGGGGAGTGCCGCCCTAAAGGCCGGGATGTATGTCATTATAAAACGCATCGCAGAATCACTGGCCAGCCCAACCCTGGCGACGGCGGCACGGGATAATCTCTCCGATGTATTGACTTCGGTAGCGGCTTTCGTCGGGGTATTAGGTTCTGGGTTTATTCACCCCTTACTTGACCCGGTGGCCGGTCTGCTAGTCTCTTTGTGGATTTTCCGCGCCGCCTGGGATGCATGGCGGGAAAACCTGGATTATCTTACCGGGGCCGGGGCCGGCGAGGAACTGCGGGCTAAAATTGTGGAGATTGCTTGTGCGGTTCCCGGCGTGTTGCGTGTTCACCAGGTCGTGACAGAATATGCCGGACCAAAACTAGTGGTGGATTTGCATATTAATGTGGATGGCTATGCCACTCTTTATGAGGCCCACGCTATCTCGGATGCGGTGCATGACCGCCTCCAGGAACTTCCCGAAATCGACCGGGTCTATGTCCACGTGGAGCCACATGATGTAACATAAAGAGCAAACTATCAAAAATCTCCGGCTATAGGTATATAAAAACAACGTTCTGTAAAATTACAGAACGTTGTTTGGTTTAAAATAAAGGCAGCCCCGCTATGCCGTGTGCCGATGGTTTTGACCCTGCTTACGCAGGTGGGAACCCGCCGGACAGTCCAGCCTTGCCCGAAGGCTATCGCTTCGCTATCCTTAGACAAAGGCTCCCTTATATCAAGGTGTTGGCTCAAAACCCCGTCACGGCATCACGCACACAGCAGGGTGTAGCAGTATAATACCACAATTCATTAGGAGCGCAAACCGCAAAAAGCCACCCCCAAGACTACAAAAGTCTTAAGTTTGACCCGGCAGAGACACAAGTCCACCCATTGACGATAGGCCCCACTAAATAATCACTTGGTGGAGACTTTTATAGTCTACGCTAGAAGTCAGCCAAGACTGCGTTCATTACCCGCAACCAATTGCCATTGCAAATCGCGCCGATATCATCCGGCGAGTACCCGTACTCCACCAATAAATCCTCGATCTGTCCTATATCCCCAATACTATCCAACCCCGCCGGGACAGACTCCACACCGAAGCCGCCGTCTAAATCCGAGCCGATACCCACACATCTGGCAGTCCCTGTCACCTGACAGATATAGTCAATGGCTTCCACCCAACGCATTAAGGGTGGCTTAGGATCCCCGACCTTCCAGCCGGCCTTTAGCATTGGGAGGTAGGGCGTAACGCCAATAACGCCCCCGCGCTCCGCAATCCGGCGCATCAGGTCATCCGATAATTGGCGAGCTGTATTGACAAAAGCTTGGGGATTTGCGTGCGTGGCGACAAGTGGGCCAGGATAACAATCCAGGACTTCATAGACAGCCTCTGTCCAAAGGTGGCTGACATCAAGTAGTAAGTTGTAATCTGCCATCCTACCCAGGAGTTTGTGGCCCTCATCGGTGATTGGCCCCGGGGCACTACACCCCCCGGCATATTGATTACCACTTGACCAGGAGAGCGTGATGCCCCGCAGACCCCGTTCTACCCACCAGGGCAATTCCCCGGCGTTGCGAATGGGGGCCGCGCCCTCCATCACTATAAAAATACCCAGTGAAGGCTTGTCTGTAGCCCAGTTATTTTGCACCGACTCTAAATCTGCCGCCGTCTCCAATAGATAGACTTGCCGGTCTTCGTCAGTCCAACGGCGATAGTAGTCTAATTGCCGGACACCAAGGGTATGGGCTTCCTCAATTGTCCGGTAGACCAAGGGTTCATTGTTCCAGGCACTGCGCTCTGGGGCCACAAAAATGCTCCCCCCGGCGACAGCTACCCGTCCGGCCAACATAGCGGGCAAGGTGACCATGCAAATACCCACTTGTTCCCCTGGTGGTGGCGAGAGTTGTTCCTGTCTCCGAATCTCTTCTACCGGCTTGAGAAGATCACGGCCAAAGGCAAAGACATTGTAAGCCAGGTCAAGGTGTGCATCGACTATAATATTTGCCATCTTTAATACCTCCAAAGTACAGTATAATTAGCTCATCGAGATTGACAAGAGTGGCAGGCTAGGGGTATACTTTGCTTGATCACAGCATAGTAGGGGTAAGGGATGGAAAATCGGATAAAAATGATGCTGGTTATGGAAGAGGGACCCGATGTAGGAACCCGTTATGAACTCCGGGGAAAACATATCACTGTGGGGCGTGCTCCCAACAATACTATAGCTATTAATAACTCGCGGATTTCGCGTCACCACGCCCAGATACGCATTATGCCCGGTGGGGCCGTGGTCGAAGATATCGGCAGCACTAACGGTACCTTTGTGAACGGGGTACAACTTAGCGGGCCGCATTTGCTTTCCCCAGATGAGATAATCGGATTAGCCGATAGCATCAGATTCCGTTTTATAGTGGAAAAACCACAGCAAGAACGGGAAGCAGCACCCCAATACGCAGCGCCTATGGACGTGACTCCCCCACCACCAACTGGCATGGATTATGCGGTGAATAGTGAGGCCGATTCAGAAGACGTAGCCCCATTCTCTCTTGATGGGGGCTGGTTTACACCCCCACCGCCGGCCGCTTACCGTGACCCGGCGGGTGAAGAGTCAGACATCGTCTTGACACGCCAGGAGGCGGCGGGAGAGTTTGAGCCGGATGAAGTTGAGCAGCCCAAAAAGCGGGGCCGAGGGTTTAAGTTTATCACTGCGTTGCTGATTATCTTTATCCTTATCTTTGTAGGAATGGCGCTATATCTATGGTTCGCGCCGGTCTCCGCGCTGGAATCGCTGTTCAGTCTGTTAGGCTTACCTTTGCCATAACAACTCGTCTCACCTGTGCCCACAGCGGATTTGGCAATCCGCTGTGGGTTTCAATGGTTCTAATCCCCTGAAGATTCTAGTCCTCCTGGGTGAAAAATCTCACCCCCTGCTTGTACTTCAATGTAATCACCTAAATCCAAAGCGTAGTCATACCCCGGTTGTACGTTACCGTGGGTTGTATACGGGCCAACGGTGGGCCAATAACCACGCAACTCCTTATCTGCAAGCTCCACTCGCATAATAGCCTTGGGACCCTTATAAGCATACTTCGCGGGCACAATCAGACGCAGCGGCGAGCCATATTCCGGTAACAAGAGATCCCCATTCATCTCATAGACGAACAATACCCGCTCATCTAACAGATCCTCTAGGGAGAGAGATTCGTAGTAATCATCGGCGGAGTAAAAGTGCATCCAGGTTGCTTCAGGTTCAGGCTCCACTAAATCCAGGAGGGATTGCACGTGAAAACCGCCCCACTGAGCCGCCACCGACCAGCCCTCCACACACTTCATCCGTGACTTCTGGGAGACATAGGGGAGTTTCTGCATATCCTCAAAGCTTAACGCAAGCGGGTTACGTACCATTCCGGTCACCGATAACGCCCACTGGGTCACATCCACCGGCGCCATTGGCTTGTAGTAACGAATGTAAAACCCCTCGCGATTCTCATTTCTCAGCAATTGTGAGCCGGGCGTCGCAGTGCTTGTAGAAGATGTTCCCCCAGGCGTCTGAGTTAATGGCTTGGGCAGACAACTACTGATAGCCCCCCCGGCAGCCATAACAGCAACGATTTCCAAAAACTTACGTCTATTTACGCTCAACATTAAAAAACCTCCTAACCCACATTATTAAATGCGCCTGGGGATCTATGGGACTCTCCACTAAGAAAGTCTCGACCGCACATGGCCTAACAAACCCGTCACCCTGAGTAACAACCGCAGGGCGGTTCAGTTTGGAAAGAAAGTCTCGATTGCACACAACCAACGAACCCGTCATCCTGAGCTTGTCGAAGGAACCTGCCTTGAGACTGCCGAAAGGTCTAGATCCCTCGGCTTCGCTCGGGATGACGGATAGCGCGAGATAGCGAGATTTTCTTAGTAGCGAAGTCGAAAGAGCCTGACTTAAGCTTGCCGAAAGAGCCTGCCTTGAGCTTGCCGAA
>JAFGKB010000119.1 GCA_016928755.1 Anaerolineae bacterium
TACTCACGGGTCACAGCACATCCCCGTCGAATATCGGCTTCCTGGGTATTTTTGGGCAACACCGAATAATCAAATACCTTTGCTAACGATTTCTTGTCCAGCTTCGATAGATCCAACATTTAACTATCTCCTTTAACGATTAAGTCACAGATTAACGGATTTCACGAATCAAAAACCCGGTGTAACTCAAGAACTTTAAGCTCTTCCATCACTCCCTAGTACGGTGATATAAGAACCAATCATCTCGATAAGGCTTTCTTGTGACTTATCAAGCAGTCGCATAGGATTATATTCTTCCCGATGTTCAGAAATATATTGATAAAGTGAGTCTATGTAAGTACGTTTGAGCTGTGTCGATACATTTAATTTAGAGCCACCAGCTTCGACGAGTTGTTTAACAACCGCAAAAGGCAAACCGGAACCGCCATGAATGACGAGAGGGAAATCAGCATGAGACCGGATCTCACGCAAGGCATCAATGTTGAGCTTTGGCTCAACTTTATAGAGACCATGAGCTGTTCCGATAGCAACGGCGAGAAAATCAACCTGGGTTTGTGCGTAGAATCGCAGGGCCTCTTCCGGCGTCGTATAGATAGCGTCATCTTGATGGACAACGATATCATCTTCTACACCGGCGACAACTCCAATTTCAGCCTCAACCGAGAGGCCATATTTATGGGCTTCTTCAACTACATCTTTAGTGCGTGCCACATTCTCATCAAATGGATAATCAGAAGCATCAATCATCACCGAAGTATAGCCGGCCACAATACAATCATGAATTAAAGTACGGTCCTTACCATGGTCCAGATGCAGGGCCACAGGAACAGGGCTGCGGTCGGCCAACCACCGGGTCATCTCAACCAAGGCGTAGGGTCCATAACGCCGCACTGTGCCTGTTGAAGTTTGGATAATCACAGGGGCATGTTTGCGCTCGGCAGCCCGGATAACGGCCTCTAACGTAAGATAATCTACAATGTTGAAGGCTCCCACGCAATAGCGATCTTTATGGGCAGCCTCTAACAAAGCAACCGTGTTCACCAATGGCATAGTTATGCCTCCTTAAATTAACTAACGAAATTAGAGAGAAACCGGGATTTTAGAATGGGATACGCAATGATAAAATCCCGGTTTTGAGCGACATAAACCTTAATCAGGGTAAAGCATACGCTGTACTTCAGGCAAAGCTTCAACAACCTGAACCGCTCCACGAGTGCCAATACGCGCAGCACCAAGACGGATAAAGGAATAGGCATTCAGGATACGCGGAGCCACGACACCAGAAACCTTGAGTTTGGTCGTGGAATTTAGATCTTCCAAGGTTTTGAGGATGAGTTTCGCGTCATTGAAGTTAGGCCGGCCTTGGGGGCCTTGGCCCGTAGCCGTCTTAACAAATTCAGCACCGGCCTCGGATACCATTTTAACGGCGGCGACGGTTTCTT
The DNA here is from genome assembly GCA_016928755.1 of Anaerolineae bacterium. GTDB lineage: Bacteria > Chloroflexota > Anaerolineae > B4-G1 > SLSP01 > JAFGKB01. The sequence continues at coordinate 1,443 of JAFGKB010000119.1, forward strand.
CTTCTGATAGGAAGCCCACGCGAATAATGATTTTGGCCACCAAGCCGGCATCGTGACAGAGCTTTACAAAAGCGCTGCACTCTTTTTGGTAAAGGTCGTATTTCTTGTCCTTAAGCCAGGCAACATTGGCAACCATATCCAAGACGGTGGCCCCAATCTTGATTTGGTCCTCGGATTCGGCCAACTTAGCCGCCGTTGTAGCCGAGCCAAAGGGGAATGAAATCCCGGTACCAATCTCGATCTTGTTCTCCTTGGCAAACTCGCCAATTTCGCTGACAACGAGGGGGACCCAGTGGGGTAAGACGTAATAAGCCACAAACTTATACTTCTTAACGTCCTCACACCCCGCAAGGGTCTGCTTATCCTGCCACTCAGGATATAATAATGCATAATCCATCATACGGGCTACATCATGTTTTGTGAGATTCTGAATACTTACAGGCATTGGTAATCTCCTTCTAAAAATAGATCACTGATTATACTGATGACACGGATTGCACGGGTTAGAGACGAAGTGCAATCTAATTTCCTTATTTCCGCACTAAAGCGACGCGCTTGCCAACATACTCCTCAAGCCCACTGGAAGCTTTGGAGAAACTGTTAGCCGTATATACCGTAGCAGGATGGCTATTGAATTGCTCCAGGGCCAGACCATTGGGATCATACGTCTGGATACAATACGGGATCTTCATCATCTTATCCATAACATCCTGGGGTATAGGCTCTTCAATCTCCGAGCGATAGTGCAAATTATCGCCCATACCAAATAACGGCGTCAGAACGTAAGGTGGCAAGGTGTAGACGATATCACCACCGGCGATCTTCTGGACATCCCAGAAACGTGGCTTGCCGGCAACAGTAGGTCCAGGACGGAGAGAGCATGCTAACAATTTACTATGGTATCCACCTTCGGTCAACATACGATAAGCACGGCGGAAAACCGCGATACCGAACCAATGGCGATCTTGCCAGGTGAAGTCAATACCACGTCGCGCGGCCTGCTCAACGACGGCTTTACGCTCGATCAAACGTCCGATCATCATGGTAATAACAGAGCGCCAATTAGACATATCAAGGCCGGATGCCTCAGCTTCGGCAAAACCCTTTTGAACCGCATTAGCAGCCGCCATAATCTGGGGCAACATAAAGCATGTGGTCACATTGGTTGAGATTCCCTTGGCGGTTAAAATTCTGAGCGTCTCAATCCCCTCCATACTACCAGGGACCTTAATCATTACGTTAGGACTCAGGGCACTTATACGCTCGGCCTGGGCAACCATCTCATCAACTTCGGTGAGCAAACGGGGGTCCAATTGTCCAGAGATCCAGCCGTAACGGTGGTTTGAAGCCTCGTAAATGGGTAGATACATCTCAGCGCCGCGCTTGATAACCTCTTCATAGGTCAAATTAAACAACTCTCTGACATCTAGGTCAGGGTTAGAGCGCGCTAAATCATCCACCCACGCATCCCAGAACTCCGGGTCTGATTGCACTGCGGTAAGAGATAGCGGGGGATTGGTCGTACAACCACGGAAGATACTTTTGGCAGGGTCCTCAGCATTATAGAGGCGGCGCAGTTGATCTTCAAGTTCATCACGATCCGCCGGATCGGCAGCGGCTAACATCTCCTGGACCCACTTCTCAAACACTAACGGGGACGAATCCCACCAAATTTCCATATCAGGATTTGTCTTTATCAAACGTTCTATTGTGCTTTTACTCATAATAATTCTTTCTCCTTAACAATAATTTAAAAATCGCACCATAACTCCCAGTACAACGCGATCCCATTAAACAACACCAACAACCTGCACCAAATGATCCAAAAGATCAGGGGTTACTAAAGAAAATTCCGGCAAGTCGCCGGGGACACAAATAGGCTTGGCTGGCTCACCGGCATCCCCCAAACAAGAAACTATCATATCGGCGGCGGAGAAGTCCTCACCCGAAGAATAGAAACTGGGAGTAACGGTACAGACCATCCCGGCCTGCTTAGCCGCAGTCAGCCCATTACTAGAATCCTCTATAACTACGCAATGGGAGGCTTTAACACCCAGCTTCTCACGTGCGAGGTTATAAATCGCCGGATCGGGCTTTTTCTGTTTAACGACATCACCGCCGAGAATGAATGCAAAACAATCCAGAAAATCTTCACCCATCGTATAACGCACTAGGTCTTTAATAGAGTCAGGATGGGCTGTGGAAGCAATGCCCACCGGAATA
>JAFGKB010000120.1 GCA_016928755.1 Anaerolineae bacterium
AGGAATTTGTGAGACATTCCAACGATTCCCCAACACTTCAGAACGTTCAGTATCCGGTTCCCAAGCCGCTGCAATCGTAACAAATACGGATTCCGCGCCAGCATTTACGTCTTTTAAGGCTAATACACAACGATCAATTCCAGAAGACCACAGGTAATCCACAAAGACTTGTAATACATCGTCAATTGATTTAGCGGACGCCATCGCCTGGCTACCCCGATAGAGCGCAGCCACTTCTTCTAATGTATGTTGGGTTTCCTGGAATAAACGTGCTCCATCCAAGGCCAAACCGGCCTGCTCAACAATAGAGTTCGCGAAATTAACATCATCGACGGAGGGAGAACGCTCTGAAAGATTGACATTTACAAGTCCGAAAGTCTCCCCACGTACCTGGAGTGGTATTGTCAACTGGGGTGCAAGTCCCTCATCAGAGGGTGCAATATTCTGGGTATGTACAGCCGTACCATCATACACATAACCCCACCCAGGGCGTGATGCCAGGATACGTTCCCACCCTTCATGGCTTTGCTGGCGCAAAAGCACATCAATCTCTTGCAACCGGGCATTGGCTTTATCCAACAAGCGTGCGTTATCAATAGCCACAGCCAATTGGTCAGCGAGGTTCTGCAAAATACTGACATCCTCTGGTTCAAATGACCCCGGTTCTTCCGATTGTATATCCAGAACACCGAGAACCTGGCCGTGAACAGTTAGCGGGAGGGCGACCTCCGAACGCGCATCAGGAAGCTCCGGCACACCAAAGAAATGCATATCATCACGAACATCTAAGACGACTTGCGCCTCACCACGTGCAGCAGCATATCCTACAATACCAACTTCTCCCACAGCTAACTTAAAACCTTGGGCTATTAGTTTATGCCCCCCCGCAGATGAGGAAGCACGTAACACAACGTATTTTTGCCGGTCATCCAACAAGAAAATCCCAGTATGATAATAACCAAATTGTTCGGAAAGCAAACGGACTACCCGATCAAGGAGTTCCTGCTGGTCACGAATCGTCGTAACTTCACGGGCTACATACGATGAAGCTTTTAATTGTGTCGTACGCTTTTCCAGGACAGCCGTGCGCTCGGCGAGGCCCAACTCAAACTCATTAAGCAAGGTCTTTATCTGTTCAGACAACTCTTTAAAAACGCGCGCGACATCACCGATTTCATCATCTGACATAAACTCCGGCAATAAGGAAAATTCGCCTTTAGAAGCAGTTGGAGCCGTTTGAGACAACAATACCAAGGGCATCGCTATCGACTCGCTCACAGCCATTGCACTTAGGATTGCCACACACAATACCCCTAACGAGACCCCACCAATAAGCCATAACGCAGAACCGCTAGATGCCAAAGCCAGCATTTGGGGTTCTTCAACCAGTAACGCGACTTCAAGCTCTGGAACCCAGCGATAACTGCCCAACACGACCTGGTTTTTAGCAGCATTATAATACACGCTAGAACCATTCTGTTGCACCAACGCTTGGCGAACGCCCTCTGACTGTATATATAGCTCCTGCCGTCCATCGCCCAAGGGGGTAAGTAATGCACGGTCTTGGCCCACGAGGTAAACAACACCGGCAGCACTTAACATATTATGACGGCTCATTATGTCATATAAAGAGCGTAACCGAACTTTAGCCGCCACAATACCCTGCACCTGCCCGCGCTCGTCCATGATGGGAAGGGTAACAACAAGGTTATTTTCCCCCGTAATCTCATCTGTGAATAACGGGGTTATATACGACCTTGCCAGCGAACGTTCCAGAAATCCCTGATCGAGATAGCTCTGCAAAACTCCTGTGGCTTGGGTAGATAATACGATTTGCCCCTCAACATCAATGATAACCAACGCTTCAAAGTCAGGTTGCTGTGAAGTCCAAGAGATTAAATATTTATAGAGTGTATCATAAACGGTTCCTGTACTCACATCAGTTGCCAGGAGTTCAAGTATCTGATTATAACGGTAATCATCAATCACCACTAAATTCAGGTTATGTTGTAATTCTGATGTCCAATCCTCAATTTCGCCTTGTTTAAGCGTCGCAAAAGACTCCAATTGGCGTAAGACCTGCTGGCGTGTCATCTCAACGCTGTTAATAACTGATACCAACCCGATGAAGATAATGGGGAGCAAAACCACCGACACAAAAGCAACCACTAGTCGCCAACGGAAGTTACTAAAACGGCGCCGATAAATGAGTTGTGCCCCCAAGGCTAGTAACATAGCAACAGAGACCAGTGGGGAATAGAATAAGGGGGTAACGTACTCTAAATGCGAAATTGGATACCGCACTAGTGGCTGTAACTGATCGATCAGAACAATCCCCAAAAGCATACCACTGGCTAGAGATAACCACACCCGCCATTTACCAGGCAACAATAAAGCCGCCATGAAAACCAACATTGGCACACCTGTCAGAATTGCAAAGGGCGTAATTTCGGCCAGTACCGCGACACTGCCAAAATGTAAAATGATAGTACCCGCAAGTACCCAATAGCCAAGCGTTTGGAATCTCTGTCGCTTAAGCTGTATAAGCGCGATCACCAGAGACAGCGCGCACACACCTGTAAAACCGGTAGTGGCTAATAATTGCCAAACCTGGGTCTCTACATAGGCTAACCAATAAAAGGCAAAGACCAGGCCAATACCGGTCAATAAGATGACCAAGGTATTACGCAAGCGCTGCACTTGTGTCGAACTAGCTTTCAGAATCATCACCGAAGATTTTGAATTTTCCATAGTTCCTACTCTTCCAAAATTAAATCTTCTTCAGCCAAGGTACCGAGAGAGCCGGTCAATTCAATCGCCACCATCTCAGCATCCATAACCTTACCCAGTTCCTGGACCGTCGTTCTGAGAATTATTTCCGGGTCCATAGAACGACGGAGCCGGGTTGCAACCTCTCCCAATAAACGGTCTTGAGCCGCCCGGTTACGCGTAGCATCGAGAAGGCGGGCATTTTCCATTGCCTGGACAATCTCTTGAGAAGCATTCTCAACAAACGTAATCTCTTGAATGGTCCAGGGTAGTTCTGAGTCACGTTGTAAGGCCAAAGTACCCAAAACATTACCGGCGAGTTGTAACGGGACTAATAACTTATTATGATCCACAACCTGGGGTACAGGAACTTTGGGCGGCACCGACACTTCAGAAACTTTTAAGAATGTCGTTGAAGTCGGTGTGTAACGGTAACCGGCAGACTCTCTCAACCGGCTGCCCCACCCATGCTGCACTTCTTCACCATATAGGCTTTGCAAACGTTGTAACGCAATTTCACGTTCATTGAATAAGCGGGCGTTAACAACAGCGACGGCAATTTGGTCCGCTAACATACGCAGTACAGGAACATCTGCATTGGAGAAAAACTCAGGTTCAGAGCTATGAATATCTAAGACACCGATGATCTTCTGCTGAGCGATAAGGGGCAAGCCTATTTCGGAGCGTGTACCCGGCAATTCTGGGAGGACACTCCAGAACTCATCATCATCGCTATCCAAAGCAACGCGCCCCCGCCCAACCTGGGCTACAAAACCCACCATATTTTGGGCACCAACTTTCACATAATCACCCTTACTTAACATCTGTTGTCCTTCTTCAGACGAGGCAGCATATAAAACAACACTCTCTGCTATCTCATCCATAAGGTAAACACCAACATGGTAGACACCATACTGCTCAGCAACCAAATTTACCACACGGGATAAGAGCAATTTTAGATCCAAAATGGAAGTAACCACCCGACTAATCTCAGCCGCAGCGGATAAATAGTCAGCCTTGCGCTCAATCGCTGCGGTACGCGCAGCAACACGAGCCTCGAAATCAGTCTGGATGGTGCGCAACTGCGCTACTATTTGATTAAAAATATGGGCAAGTTCGCCAATCTCGTCTGCGGATAAAACAGGAACTTCTTCAGTAAAGTCACCCTGCAAAGTCTTTTCAGCTACCGATACAACAGAGTGTAGTAGGTCCGTAACATGGCGCAGACCCATAAAAATAATTACACCAAAAATAATGGATGTAGCCCAACCGGCTAAAACAACGGTTAAGGCTAATTGCTGAGCCGCAGCGAATACTTCTTTAGCCGGCAACTCAATTAACAGGGCAAGACCATAGGAACTCAACCATTGATAAGCACCGATAACGGGTTGGCCTGTGTAGTCATCATACAAAGCAATACCATTTAAACCCCGGAATAAGGCGTCATTAATACCTAATGAGGTATTGCCCTCCGGTAAAGGTTCTAGCTTAGTAGCAGAGACAATCGCTGGCGTACTATTTACCAAGTAAGCGTTGCCATTGGCACCCAAGCCCCTTGATGAATTAACGATTTCTTCGATGCCCGACAAACTTACTCGCGCAGCAAGAACACCTATCCGGCTTCCTTGCTCATCTATGATAGGGACGGCAATGGTGATAACGGGTTGAGCGGCCCCCGGTAGGAGTTCGACACCCTGGATAAAGGTCTTATTTATACCACTTATAAAATAAGGGTCATTAATATAATTATCGCCTTCTGATAATCGGTCTGTCGAAATCACAACCTCCCCAACAACAGCTTTTAAGATAAAGATCTCTTTGAAATCCACTTCACTACTACGCAAAAGTAGGAGTTGTTTTAATAAAGTGTCATAAGCATCCTGATAACCGCTATCCGTTGCTTCTGATGTCAAAAGTTGCCCGGCGGCTTGCAATACGTCAGGCTCCTTGACTACAGCTAAAAGACGGTTCACATATTTCAACTGCCAATCTTTTAAAGCAGTGGCTCGGGCGTCCATAATGACCTCTAACCGCTCAACGGTGGAGCGCTCAAGGGCACCCCGCACCAATAGGTACGTCATACCGGAGACAGCACCAACAACTACCACAGAGATTACGATAAAATACAAGGCAAGCCGGGCCGCCAACCGCTTAGGCCATAGTGACATCACTTGTACCTCCCCTTACCCTGCACAACTATAAAGGTTATCATTGGTATCTTCCTCAATCGCTGGTTAGGCATTACTACTGCCACGGTTAATGTAAATCGCAACTTCTGAAGCATTTAACAAACGCCCTAACTCGTTTACACTTTTTTCCATAATGATATCCAGACTGGGATTAGACCAGACGATATCCCCAATATGGCCTAACTGTTCTTCATAATATGCCTTTTGCCGACTCTCCATTAATAGGCGTGTATTATCCAAAACGATAGCTAACCGCTCGGCTACCACACGGGCCATAGTCAAAGTCTCGGTATCCCATTCCCCATTCCCGGCCGAACGGGAGAAAGCTAACACACCCAGGGATAAATCACGCGCAATCAAGGGCACAATCAATAAACGGCCATTACCATCTTCTAACGAGATAGATTGAGGGGATTTAGACTCAAGCACCTGAGATATAAACGGCGCGACCCCAGATTCAGAAATGTCGCCCAGTGTATACACACGATTACGCTGGGTCTCGAGAACGCGCCCCCAAGAAGCAATAGAAGATTGGGTATAGAGACGCCGCATATCCTCAGCGCGTTGCTCGTACGCCTCAAATAAGTTAAGCACATCAACAGTGGTAGCGACCTGGTCAGATAAAATACGGGCAATATGTAAATCCTCTTCGAGAAATTCAGTTCTTACAGTATGCAAATCCAAGACACCCAATAAATTACCCCGGAGGATAAGAGGGAAACAGGCTTCAGCACAAGTTTCGGGGAAATGTGGGGTACCGGAAACTGAATCTGATATCTCTTTTAAAGATTGGGCAACTTTAGCCGGCAGAGAGTTACCGGAAATAGGCAATTGCAAACCATCTGCAACTAATTGCTGGCCTCTAGTACCAGAAGCCGCGCGCAAGATTATGTAATCAGGGAAGTTGGCATCCACCAAGAATAAGTTAACCTGGGACAGGTCAAAACTATCGGCTATATCATCCACCAGTTGCCAACCTAGTGCTTCCCGGTCACGCATACCCGCAATACGGTGGCTAAGTGTGGTCGCACGATTTAAGTGCACCATTTGTTGTTGTGCACGTTCGGCCTCCTGCTGGGCTTGCATACGACTGGCTTCCAGGTCCAGGGCTAATTGTTTACTTTGCTCAAGAGCGTTCACTAAACTAGGAATAAGATAATTCTGTGCGATTACAAGTAATGTCGCTAACAGGAAAAACACCGTTAGTTGACCAAATAATTTCGATAATGACATCTGGGCAATCAAAAGGGTACCCGGCGTATTTACAAGGCCCATTTTAGCCCACCAAACAAAGAATAAGAGGGTAATCACCGAAATCCCCAGAGAGAAAACACCCACACGCCAACCAAAAAGAATAGAAGCTAAGACACAAAAGGCTAACAGGAAAACCCGGCCATCTTCACCCCAACCATACAAGACAAGATCGAGAATCCCCAAAACATAAATAAGGCCTAAAACTACAGCGGCCCGTGTGGCATAAACTTTACGGAATAAGAAAGCTAATCCCAGAGCGATGGTATAAGCAAGAGGAAATACAATAGCTAACCATAGAAAATTCTGGCGATAGGCATTATAAGAACCAAAGAGCACTGTGGGCAACCCGACTATCAATCCCGCATATAACAGCATTTGAATGAGTTTCAGCCGCCACACCAATAAATCATCAGATGTATAAAGGTTCCCGGTTATAGACTTATTTTGTTCACTCATACAGTTTCCTCCTCCCCTTCAATAAGGGTAGGATCAAGAGCAATCAGCACACCATCGGCCAGTACCAACTCTTGCAGTGCCTCCGCCGCCTGTTCCATGACCACTTGTAAATCGGGGATACGGCTCAATGTTTCTGTGAACTCTCGCATTTGACGTTCACGCTCTACTCGCCGTTGTGACTCATAGACGAGTTGGGTACGCCCCAGAGCCACACCGACCAAATCGGCCAGGGCACGGTAAAGTTGTTGCTCAATGGGGGAGAATGTATGTACCGTATAATAGGAAATAATGAAAATTCCTATTAAGTATTCCCCGGTATGGATAGGAACCAAGGCCAGACTATGGGCACCGGAGGCCGCCCCCACTTTAGATAATCTGGCACACAATGCCGGCTCCACTTCTGAAGAGAGCGCGGCAAAATCATCTATCAATAACACATCCTCTAAATCGAAAGCTAATTCCAAGAGCGAATATTGTTGTTCGAACTCCTCCGGTGTTAATATCCGGTTGGGGAAAATTAACTCATCAGGGCGCATATCGGCAGCAATATGCACCGCACCGGCAACAGAAGATAGGTTTTCTTTATTAACATGGCGATCAAAATTCAAAATAAAAGCCCGGTTGGGGGTATAATCTCTTACCGTTTCCAAAATAGCAGCATAGACATCACGCTCAGAGCCAGCCGTAGCCAGACGACGGGCTAGACGATAAAATGGGCTGGCGGCTTCAAGCATCTCAGCTTCACCACGCAAACGCTTGGCATTATTAATGGCAACCGCAAGTTGCCCGGCCATCCCTTCAAGCGCGCGGATATCGTCCTTGTCAAAAGCTGCTTCCTCAGTGCTCTGGACGTCCAAGACACCAATCAGGCGGCCGGCTGCGATCAATGGCAATGTGGCCTCTGAGCGCGTAGCCGGTAAGTAAGGATTAGCAAAGTGATGGGCATCCTCACCCACATCGGACGCTATACGCGCCTGGCGATGCAACATCACCCAACCAACCATACTATCTTCACCACGGCGTAAGCGGTGACCGGCAGCCAGCATTTGCCGGCCACCTTCCGATGAAGCGGCCTGTAAAATAGACCACTCACCTGCTTCATCAATCAGGAATATGCCGGTATGGTAGAAATCGAAATGATGGGTAATGAGATTGACCGCTTGATCGAGAAGTGAGTCCAACTCAAAGAGTGTCGCCAGGGTCAGGGATACTTGGACACTCGCTTCAAGATACATCGCCCGGCGCTGAAAACTAGAGTTAGCCTGTTGCAGAGCATGGGTGCGCTCCTCAACTAATACTTCCAAGTTTTCTGCCAACTCCGAAGCTTGGCGCTCAGATTCAGAGTACTGTTGGATAATGCGGTTCACCCGCTCACCAAATATCCATATAGAGAGCACGACCGCCACAGAGGAGACCACGAGGGAGATTGTATCGGGGATCATAAGGGCCACAGAGGATACCGCATAAGGTAGTTGCCCGGCGCTCTGCATATTACCAATGACAAGATAGGCAACACTGCTTAAGGCAACTATCATCAGGGCACTCACTACGCCGGATAATAAAGCAGCGATGACAGCCGCCAAGATATATATCAAGGCACTTAAATGCCCGATACCGATCCTGTAGAGGACCATAGTAACAGCACCGAAAAGAGAAAGCGAAAGAATCTGCCCGGCTAGCTGTACTTGATTTTTTTGTCCTAGCCAATAAGCCAGACCACAAATAACTAACAAGAGCAGATCAAAGACTACACCCTGTATGTTATCTACCACACCCAAAAAGAAGAGTACGACAAAGACGAGGCCGTAGACCGCTATAGTTACAGCGAGTAAAGCTAAGACAATATTTAATAAATATCGGCGCCAGTCTTCACCAGAAATATTATCAACGGGCGTCAGAACTGCCTTTATGCGTTCCGGAACTCTCATCCTACCTCCCGGTATCCTTTACCTATAACCATACCCATTTTTAACCATTAGTCAATCTAATGGCAGACTTCTATTAACATTAATTAAAACTACTTGATAATGAAACGGCGTAATAGGGTAGAGAAAATGTAAACGTAGTACCTTTGCCAAACTCACTCTCTACCCAAATTTGCCCTCCATGTAACTCAATAAATTCTTTAGACAGGGCCAGTCCCAAGCCAGCACCTTGTAAACGTTGACCGTCGGTCACAACGGGCTTCTCAAACTTAGTAAAAATGCGCCCCAGGTCTTCAGGTGGGATTCCTATGCCGGTATCACTCACACTTACATATACCTGTTCTTCATCAAACCAATCACGGATAGTAATACTGCCTTCATTCGTAAACTTAGCCGCATTTGTTAAAAGATGTACCAAAACCCGTCGAATGCGCACTGGGTCAGCACGTACCAAGGGCATATTGTCTGCAAACTCACGCACCAACTCAATCTCTTTGCCTCTCACCAAAGCACTTGCGGTAGGCATCAGACTATCAATAAGCTCCTGAAGATTGATAGGCCGGATTTGTAACTCCATAAGTCCAGCCTGAATCTGAGATGAAGCCAAGATATCATTGATTAAAGAAAGTAAGTATTGACTATCATTATAGATACGCTCCAAATCCTGTGTCATCGCCTCATTCAACGGACCGTCAAGTCCTTTCAATATCAGCCGCGAAAAACCGATGATTGTATTTAAAGGTTCGCGCAACTCATGGGACATATTGGCCAAAAAGCGAGATTTAAAGGCCTCGGCTTCCTGTAATTGTTTAGCGGCTAAACGCTCACGCTCATACGCCTGAGCATTCTCTAACGCAACCGTTACCTGATTGGCCAACAAACCCAAGACCACCAGATCATCTGACGGCACATCTTCTTCACGGTCAGCGCTAAGCACAGCTAACACCCCCAAGATACGCGAGTTATTATGACCTTCTCCCTCAAAACCCGTTATCTGTAACGGTATCGCGAAACGTGTTAAAGTCCGGCGTTGCCATTCAGCAATCCCTTCTGTTTTCTGGCTTACAAGTTGTATCTCTCTCTTTCTAACAGCCCGTTCTATAACAGAACCATCGCCAGGATGGGCCGTCTGGGGCCAGGAAGTGCCCGCAGGACTGACTGCGCCTAACTCCGCACCGCCGCTACCAGGTTCAACCAGGTAGATAGCCACCGACGCATAAAGGAACCGGTCCCTGATTAGGTCAGCAACACGACTTATCAAGAGCTTAGGATCGCGAATTGAAATAATCGCATTTCCAACCTCCTGACTGGCAGTCAACTGCATAGCCCGTTGCTGAATCTGATAGTTAGCGCGCTGGAGCATCATAGTACGCCGGGCAACCTTAGCCTCAAGACTTTGATAAAGAGAGCCTAATTCAGCCGCCATCTGGTTAAAGACGTAAGTGAGAATCCCAATTTCATCACGGGAGGTCACTTGTAGATGCTGATCCAAATCCCCGGCAGCCATCGCTAGAGCAGATTCGGTAAGTCGAATCACCGGGCCTGTAATCTGACGCACTACGACAGCGGCAATTACGGCAGTGGATAAAGCCACGCCTAAGGTTAAGGCAATAGAGGCGGTCGCGAGTGTGTCACTAGATTCCTGGAGTTCAGCTTGCCCCTGCTCAACGAGAACCCCAATGCCGATCTCTGGCAAAGATGAATACGCACCTACCACTGGCATACCAGAATGGTTTATGTATGTGCCGGCGCCGTTCTCACCTTTATACAACGCATCAATAGCAGGACTGCGAGCGGCCATACCATCCGGCCATATCATTTCTCCCTGAACTAAATAGACTTGTTCAGAGATTCCCGGGTTGATGCCGGCAGCGACAATAGAATCAATAACTTCCCAATCTAAGCAGAAAAGGGTCTTCTCTGTCTGACCGGCGATAACCACGAGCAACATAGCTTGTGGTTCTGCGGTGACGGCATACGGTTCGGATAAGTCGTAAAATGAAACCGGCACATCAACAGAACCTGGAATATCACAACGCCCGACCTCCCAAACCACAGCCCCAGAGGGTGTAATCCGTTTAGCTCCTCGTAAAGCAGGAATTTCCGCATTAAGCGTCTGCCACCATAGCTCTGGATCGATATCACCCCCGGTCATATGCGTCGATAACCTGAACAGGGATTCAAAGTTCGAAAACCATTGCGTTAATTCTTCACCTTTTAAAGTTGCTACCGCCTGAAGTCTAAGTTCAACCTCCTGTTCTATATTCTGGCGGTTTTGTTGTACAGCATAGAGTACAATTAGAGACAATGGCACAATTGCCAAAATTAAGAAAGCGGTGAGTAAGGTACGCCCTAACCCACCGCGCATTCCTGTTGTGGGAACGGAGCGAGAAGCGAAATCCAAGTCCGTATCCCCATTCAAGTGGGTTCCCATACCTCCTCCCCACGTAATACATTACAAATTTGCTGGGGAAAACGATCGGGGTCCAAAGGTTTACCTATAAAACCATTGAAGCCTGCCCCACGAGCACGCTCTAAGTTTTTATTAGAGACATCCGCCGTAACAGCAATAATTGGGACATCTTTGAAGCGAGGATGTGAGCGCAAAGCAGCTAATGACTTGTAACCATCAGCGTCAGGTAAGAAAATATCCATGAGAATTAGGTCGATATCTCCCAAAGTTTCGGCAAATTCCAAGACTTTCCAACCCGATGCTTTCCACTCACATCGCTTAATACCGAGGTATGAGAGCAAACGCGCCATCAATATAAAGTTATTCAAATTATCCTCAACAATGAGGATTGTTGCATCGGCAGGAGACCTTGTTTTGGCAATCATATAATCTTACCATTAACACACTATATTATTTATTCTCTTTTTCTGCTAAGAACTTTTCTATTTGTTCTGGCAGAGCATCAACATCAATAGGCTTAGGAATATAGCCATCACAACCGGCCTCGATAGTCTTCTCCTTATCCCCATGCATAACATTAGCAGTCATAGCAATAATAGGGATACCTATGAGTTCTGGCATTTCCCGCATACGTTGCGTTAACTCATAGCCATCAATATCGGGTAGGTTCATATCCATCAAAATAAGATCAGGCATATGCTCCAAAGCCATTTGGATACCCTGCGGCCCATCTTCAGCCTCAAACACAACATAATCCTCGACCATCAAGATACGACGTACTAGCATCCGGTTTCCCGGATTATCTTCAATATACAAGATTTTGGCGCTCATATTCACCTCTTCCTTAAATGATTCCCTTACCAAATTATAGCATATAAAGGCATAGCAGGTAAAGCGAAATATTTGTAACCGTTTGGTTAACGTTTTTAGAACAAGATATATATCTCAATTCAGCATTTAAAAACAACTAAAGATTTTTACAACTTAACCCAATTTCAGAATACTCCTTAAACAGGTCTGCCCACTAAAACGGATGCCTTAGACAACAATTCTACAGATTGCGCCGGGAGGTCAAGCTGTAGCGCCTCATCCAAATTAAACCAGCGGGCGGCCCGTGCATCATCCCCAAAAGACAAACTCCCCGCCACGTTTGACACAAGAAAGTAAGCGATAACATAATGATATTCTATTCTCCCTTGAGAATCAGAAACTATCACATCACCCATATCCAGAAGTTGAGGGGTATAAATAACTAAGCCGGTCTCTTCAAAAACTTCACGTTGCACAGCCGCAACGGTCGTCTCACCCACCTGTTGCACACCACCTGGGAAACTCCACTTACCCACACTTGGAGGATTACCACGTAAAATCATAAGTATCTGACCCTCTAAGAAGATAAGTGCCGCCACAGCAGGGATAGGTAGTTTAGGATAACAACGCTCTATCAAAAAGCAACCTCCACAAATACAATTAAGACCTAATCAATACTATATGTGGGTATTGAATAAATGCAAGTAGCAGGACTAAAAAGCCGTAAGTACCCGTATCGAAAAGCCGTTTAAACTACTAAGAAAGTCTCGACTGCACACAACCAACAAACCCGTCATCCTGAACTTGTCGAAGGATCTAGATGCCTCGGCTTCGCTACTAAGAAAGTCGCGACTACACATAGCCCAACAGCCCCGTCACCTTGAGCTTGCCGAAAGAGCCTGCCTTGAGCTTGCCGAAAG